>NZ_JBMVQX010000007.1:0-134697 GCF_050522745.1 Myroides sp. C15-4
AACTAGGACAGGAAAACTGCCCCCTCTATTTGTTGTATTTCGAACACTGGAGCAACAATTATTTTTTACGCAAAATATAGGGCGTTGATAATTTATTTTAGAAATATTTCACAGCAAAAACTACCTCGTCTATTTTTTGTATTTCGTACACTGGAGTTACAATTATTTTTTACGCAAAATACAGGACGTTGAAATTCTAGTTTAAAGATGTTTTACAGCAAAAACTGCCCCGTCTATTTCTTCCCTTTTGAACCCAAACAAACAAAATACTTTTTATCCCAACGACAAGCGGTCTAAAAAAACGTTCTCTTGTGTATTCATCCAAAAAACATCCCTTTTATTTTGCGTATTTCCGCCTAAGTATCAGCTTAAAAAAAATAGCGAAACTACAGCGCATCCTAAAAAATCAAAACACATTTTTCAAGAGAAATAAAAACGGAAAAAGTCAACTTTTGACCATAAAATTCAAAAAGACAAAAAATCACAGTTATCAACGTTATCAACAATATAATAATTAGAAATAAAATCTTTTTAAAAATTTAAAAAATTGTTCTCTATTATATTGCTTGTTAATATGTACAATAACTTTTTAGCCAGAATTTGCAGTTTTGACTTATAAAAACTTATTAACACGATATCATTTCTTAAATCGCTTAAAAATAGCCTTATAGCTATCTTATTAACACGGTTAATAACCTTTATCAACAGCCTGTTTACGATAACTTGGGGGGTGTATTTCTGTTAATAAGTGGTGGATAGGATATGGATATCTAGCTCATAGAAAATAAAAAATAAATTTGCACAGCATCTAATTAATCCTGTATTGTAATTAATTTCAACTAAACAAAAAATAGTTATTCTATTCTTTCCTTACTTATCAACAAAAACTGTTTATTGTCTTCTACTTCAAAATCAGCTCTTTAGATCATTTTAAAAAAAACGATGTTGATAAGTGTTATCTAGCTGTAAATCAATCAATTATTTTCTTATTTCAAAATTGGGATTTCTTTTTTCTCTTGTTTGATAAATGGTGTTTTTCCGTTTTAATAGAGGGAAAAAACAGTTTACGTGCGGCTAAAAACAGGCGAAATACAGTTTCATTCTTCTATTTTTTGAGTCAGTAGTCAAGGAAAATTAAGCCTTATTTTTAGCTCTTTTTATTGTTGTATTTAGTGTATAAAACCGTTATTATTCGCTATAAAAAGAGAAAAATAACCGCAAATGAAAAGAAATAAAAAGGCAATAAAAGAGAAATTCTAGAGGAGAAAGAGGGGATTTATAAAAAATAAAAGAAGAAATTTTACGCGGTTTAGGATAGCATTTTGCGTGAAATTCGGAAGAATAAAAGAGAACTAAAAAAGAGTTTTTTGTGGTTTATTAAAGTTGGTAAACACCTTTTTTAGATGAAAAAAGCAAGATAAAAAGCAAGAATAAAGGGGATTTTAAGCTTCATTTTACTCTTCTTACCTTGTCGATTGAAATTAGTTTGGGTATAAAAATATGGACTAAAAACAAAAAAAAGAGGGTCTATTGCCCATCCTCTTTGCTCTTTATTTTTCCTATTGAGCATAAACCAAAAACCATGCTAGCCTATTCACCGTCGATTCTGCTTTGTATACTAGTCTACGTACCAGTATACTAATTCTATTGTGGCTCCATAGTGAGTCTATAAAAAAACTGTGTTTTAATAGAGTCACTATGGAGTCATCATGGACTCAATATGGACACATGACCTATCATACCCAAACATCAAATGTCTAGTTCAGATATAGCTGTACAGCTCTTGTTTATAATCCCGTTATCTACTATACAGTTGTCCTGTCATTCTTCTTATCGTGTAGTAAGAGCAATAACAAGCTTGTCTTTTTTTTCTATTGAAAAAGCTCTAGGGAAGCCAATCGTCAACTAGGCCTTGTACTGTTTTTTTAAAGCGATTAGTCTAGCTATTTTTGGAGGTAAAAAAGTAGATTAACTGTCTTTTTCCATTTTAATTAGATGGGCCATATTGCGTATTACGCTGTTGTGTTTTAAAACAAATGGGTTGGATTTATCCCAAACATAGCCAGCCAAAACAGAACATATTTTTCGTTTTACATCTGGATTTTCGGGTTGATGGAAGAAGAGTTCTTGTAGATTTCCCGTATACCATTCTTGGATATAGGTGGTAAAAACATCGATTCCTTCCTTCATATAATCGGCGTATTCTACTTGCCAATTCACTGTTTCACCTTGTAGGGTTTTGATGGCTAATTTAGCTGCTAACATACCCGATTCGGTGGCAAAACAAACACCAGAGGAGAAAACGGGATCTAAAAATTCGGTGCTATTTCCCGTTAATACGTATCCATCGCCAAACATTTTCGATACACTAATTGAATAATTTGACAATTTTTTTGGCTCAAAATCAAAAGGTAACTCACCAAAGCGTTGGATGTAGTAATCAGAAAGATTAATAGCATTTTGCAGGGCTTCTGTGGTGGTGTTTCCCAGTTTTTCGATATAGTCCGTAGGGCCTACAATTCCCACACTTGTTTTTCCGTTGGAAAAAGGAATAACCCAAAGCCATACTTTGGTCTCTAAAATGTCAAAGGATATCTGCGTTCCCTCTACTCCTTCGGGTCTTCTATCATCTATAATATGGCTGAAAATTGCAGAATGTGGACTTAATTTAGAGGCAGCATCTAAGTTGAGCATGCGGGGTAAAACACGTCCATATCCACTGGCGTCTATTAAAAATTTAGCGCGAATTTGAGCGGTTTCCCCTTGTGCATTTTGAATAGTGGTTATCGAATCGGTTCCTTCAAATTGGACATTGATCACCTCAGTTTCAAATTGGATATCAATGCCTTTTCGCTGCATTTCATCCGTTATAGCTTTGTCAAAATCTGCACGCGGAATTTGCCATGTCCAATCCCAACCTTCAGAAAACTTATCACTAAAATCAAAAATACAGATTTCCTTTCCTCGAATAAATCGCGCACCAGGTTTGGGTTGAAAATTGTAGGTCTGTAAAGCAGGTAGTAAATCAGCCGCTTCAAAATGATCCATTACACGGGGAATTAAACTTTCGCCCACAACAATTCTAGGAAACTTTGTTTTTTCAACAATTTTAGTGCTGATACCCATTTTGTGTAAGTAACTGCCTGCAACACTTCCAGATGGGCCTGCTCCGATTATTAGAACATCTACATTTTCGATTGACATTGTTTGCTATTTATTATGTTAATAGTATTAAATTTGTTGCTGTCTTATACAGAGAGGGTATAAGCATAAATTTGAATACAAATATAACTAATATACCAAGTTAATGAACACGTTGAATGGCTTCTTATCTTTAGAAAATTTCATACAATATCTAAAGGCAGAACACGAATTAGTCTTAGCTCCAGCGCTAAAGGAACGAGTAGATACGAGTTTTAATTTTTTAAGTGATTACGCTAAAAATAAAGTAATATATGGCGTAAATACTGGATTTGGACCGATGGCTCAGTATCGAATTAAAGATGAAGAATGTGTTGCATTACAATATAATTTAATTCGCAGTCACGCTTCAGGACTTGGAAATCCCCTGAGTATAGCACAAGTTCGCGCTGCCATTTTAGCGCGTTTAAATTCGCTTTCTTTGGGGTATTCTGGGATTAATTTGGAGGTTATTGAGTTAATGCAAACCCTATTGAACAAACAAATAACCCCGCTTATTTTCGCACATGGAGGTGTTGGTGCAAGTGGTGATCTAGTTCAATTGGCGCATTTGGCTTTGGTATTAATAGGTGAAGGTGAGGTTTTCTATCAAGGGGAACGCAGAAGCACAAAAGAGGTATTTGAACTCGAAAACATAACGCCAATGCGCATTAGTATTCGAGAAGGTATTTCTTTGATGAATGGTACGTCTGTGATGACAGGTATTGGTATTCTCAATTGGAATAATGCCTCTAAGTTATTGGATTGGTCTGTAAAAATGGCTTGTGCTATTAATGAGTTGGTGGCTGCTTATGACGATCACTTGTCGGCAGAATTAAACGAAGCTAAACTACACGAGGGACAGCGTCATATTGCCGCTCAAATGCGGCAAAATTTACAAGATAGTCAACGCATCAAAAAAAGAGAAGAACATTTGTATTCGGGTACAAATCAAGAGGATATATTCAAAGATAAAGTACAAGAATACTACTCCATTCGCTGTATTCCTCAGATATTAGGTCCTGTATATGAAACGATACAAGCTGTAGGAAAAGTCTTGGAAAATGAAATAAATTCTGCCAATGACAATCCAGTAATCGATGTAAAGAGTCAACAGGTTTATCATGGAGGGAATTTTCATGGTGATTATATCTCCTTGGAAATGGATAAATTGAAATTGGTTGTTACGCGATTGACCATGTTAGCCGAACGTCAGCTGAATTATTTGCTCAATGCGAAGATTAATGAATTATTACCCCCTTTTGCCAACCTCGGAAAATTGGGATTCAACTTTGGAATGCAAGGAGCGCAATTTACGGCTACTTCAACGACAGCAGAATGTCAAGCCTTAGCAACATCGATGTATATTCACAGTATACCAAACAACAACGACAATCAAGATATTGTCAGTATGGGTACCAATGCAGCAGTATTGTGTGATAAAGTCATTGAAAATAGTTTTGAGGTTTTAACTATTGAAATATTGACTTTGGTTCAGGCTATTGATGCTTTAGCATGTAAGGATCAAGTTTCTGAAACAACAAAAAAATGGTATGCGGATATTCGTCAAATTATTCCTACTTTTTCAGAAGATCAAACCTTGTATCCGTATTTACAACAGATCAAAGACTATTTAAAAGCTTAATTGTAGAATTATTTAATTAAATATACACAAATGAAAACCGCGATAGTAACAGGAGGATCTAGAGGAATAGGTAGAGCGATTTGTTTGCGATTAGCACAAGAAAAAAAATATCATATTTTAATCAATTATCAATCCAATGAAGAAAAGGCGTTAGAAACGCTACGTGAAGTTGAGGAGTTAGGAGCGACAGGAGAGATTCTGCGTTTTGATGTGAGTAAAAATGAGGAAGTAACCGAAGTATTAACGCAATGGGTGGAGAATAACCCTACAGCTGTTGTAGAAGTGGTTGTCAATAATGCGGGGGTTACACGAGATGGATTATTCATGTGGATGTCTTATGAAGATTGGAATACCGTGATGCAAACCAGTATCAACGGATTTTATAATGTAACGCAGTTCTTTATGCAAAAGATGTTGAGAAACCGATATGGACGCATTATTAATATGGTATCTGTATCAGGAATGAAGGGAACAGCAGGGCAGACGAATTATTCTGCTGCTAAGGCTGCGATTGTTGGAGCTACAAAAGCATTGGCACAAGAAGTAGCGAAGCGAAATATTACGGTAAATGCCATTGCGCCAGGATTTATTGAAACCGATATGACCGCTAATTTAGATGCGACAGCCTTGGTGAAATTAATACCAGCTAATCGATTTGGAAAAACAGAAGAAGTAGCGGATTTAGTTGGCTTTTTAGCCTCTGATAAAGCAAGCTATATTACAGGGGAAGTAATTAATATCAATGGTGGAATTTATTCATAACTACGTTTGATGGAAAGAAGAGTTGTTATTACAGGAATGGGGATTTACTCTTGTTTAGGATTAAATCTGGACGAGGTAAAAACATCGTTATATGAAGGAAAATCAGGAATTATTTATGATGAACAACGTCATGAAATGGGATTCCGTTCTGCTTATACGGGGATGGTTC
The DNA here is from genome assembly GCF_050522745.1 of Myroides sp. C15-4. Classification (NCBI taxonomy): domain Bacteria; kingdom Pseudomonadati; phylum Bacteroidota; class Flavobacteriia; order Flavobacteriales; family Flavobacteriaceae; genus Myroides; species Myroides sp. C15-4. Next base: position 5,757 of record NZ_JBMVQX010000007.1, read on the forward strand.
CCCGACCTGATTTGAAAGCTGATTTGAATCGAAGACAGCGACTTTCTATAGGAGAGGAAACAGAATACGCTTATGTAGCAACAATGGAAGCCTTAAAAAATGCACAAATCAGTTTAGACTTCTTAGAACAACGCGAAGTGGGTATTCTATATGGTAACGATAGTGTTTCCAAAGCTGTGATTGAGGCAACTGATATTTTTAGAGAAAAAAAAGACACGGCTTTAATTGGTTCGGGTGCTATTTTTAAATCGATGAATTCGACGGTAACCATGAATTTATCTACCATTTTTAAATTGAGGGGAATTAATATGACCATTAGTGCTGCCTGTGCTAGTGGATCTCATGCTGTCGGACTTGGTTTTGCGCTGATTAAAGGAGGAATGCAAGATATTGTGATTTGCGGGGGTGCTCAAGAAATTAATCCTTTTGCCATGGCGAGTTTTGATGGATTGGGTGTATTTGCACAAGAAGGAGTTGACCCAAGTGAAGCTTCTCGTCCCTTTGATGTTAATCGCAATGGTTTAGTACCTAGTGGTGGTGGGGCAACGTTGATTTTAGAAAGTTATGAATCAGCAATGGAGCGTGGAGCACCTATTATCGCTGAAGTAATTGGCTACGGTTTTTCATCCAATGGTGGACATATTTCGACACCAAATGTCGACGGTCCTGCTACAGCAATGCGCAGAGCAATCGAAAATGCAGGTATTGCAGTGGATGAAATAGGCTATATTAATGCACATGCAACATCTACTCCACTAGGAGATGCAAATGAAGCCAAAGCAATCTATGAGGTATTCAACGCGAGTATGCCTTATGTTACCTCAACTAAATCACTAACAGGGCATGAATGTTGGATGGCAGGAGCTAGTGAGATTGTTTATTCTACCCTGATGATGAATAACAATTTTGTTGGCGCAAATAAGAACTTCACAATTGGAGATGAAGACTCGAACCGACTTAACATTGTTAAAAAAACGTTGGATAAAAAATTTGACATATATTTGTCCAATTCTTTTGGATTTGGTGGTACAAATTCCGCCCTTATAGTTAAAAAAATATAGTTGATACATGGATAGTAAAGAGATTTTTGAGAAAATTAATCAAATTTTAGTAGAAGAATTTGAAGTAGATCAAGAGGTCATTGAAGCAGAAAATAATTTAAGAGAAAGCTTAAATTTAGATAGTTTAGATTACGTTGATCTCGTGGTATTAATTGAATCAAATTTTGGTGTTAAATTAGTAGAAGCTGATTTTACAGCTATTGTTACTTTTCAAGATTTTTATGATTTAATTGAACGCAAGATTACGCAAAAGTAAGATGATCAATGGCGCAATGGCAAGGAAAATCGAAAGGTAATTTACTAGGGTATAAAATTTTCGTTTTATGTATAAAAAAGCTCGGTATCAGAATGGCTTATAGCGTTCTGATATTTGTAGCTTTTTATTATTTTATCACGGCATGGAAATCCAATAAAGTTCTTTACTATTACTTTCACAATAGACATCAATTTAGCGTAGTAAAATCGCTGTGTATGATGTATGCCAACTATTTTAGATTTGGGCAAGTACTCATTGATAAAACGGCTATTTCAATTGGTTTGAGAAATCGCTTTACTTATGATTTTGACGGAATCGAAATTCTAAAAGAATTGCTAGCAGAGAAAAAAGGAGCTATTCTGATTAGTGCGCATGTAGGCAATTTTGAAGTAGCAGAATACTTCTTTGCAGATATTGATTTTGACTGTCAAATTAACCTAGTGACCACAGATCGGGAGCACAGTTTTATCAAAGCGTATTTTGATCAAATATCCATTAAAACAAAGCTGAATTTTATTGTTGTAAAAGACGATATGTCTCATATTTTTGAGATTAATACTTGTTTGTCCAACAATGAAATTATTTGTTTTACCGGGGATCGATTCTTCCCTGGTAGTAAAACCCTACAAGAAGAATTTTTAGGAGAATCAGCCGTATTTCCTGCTGGTCCCTTCAGTATAGCTTCGCGCATGAAAGTACCTGTTGCTTATGTATATGTAATGAAAGAGCGCAATTTACACTATCATTTATATACGCGACGTGCAGAAGTAAAACATCGCGATGCCCAACATTTGCTTCAATCTTATTGTACTAGCGTAGAACAAATCGTAAAAAAATACCCCTTACAATGGTTTAATTATTATGATTTTTGGGAAAAACCAACCCCTACTAAATAAAAAGAAGATGAAGCGTGTATTAGTTATTTACTATAGTCAATCAGGACAATTAAAACGGGTATTAGATCAATTGGTCGATTCATTAACAAAAGATGAAGCAATTGAAGTAAACTGGTATGAAATAGAAATGGAAAAACCCTATGCTTTTCCTTGGAAGAAAATGGACTTTTTCGATGTCTTTCCAGAATCATTCCGACAAATTGAACAACCAATACTACCGCCTTCTGAGGCTATTTTAGACACGAAATACGATTTAATCATACTTGGCTATCAAGTTTGGTATTTAACGCCTTCTATCCCTATTAATTCCTTTTTAAAAAGCAGTTATGCAAAAAAAATACTAGCCGATACCCCTATTGTAACGGTTAGTGGGAGTAGAAATATGTGGATTATGGCACAAGAAAAAATAAAAAAACAAATCCAAAGCATAACTGGTATATTAGTTGGTAATATTGCACTTGTGGATAGAAATATTAATTTAGTCAGTGTTATTACCATTGTCGATTGGATGTTCTCTGGAAAACAGCGAAAGGTTTACGGCCTACTGCCCAAACCTGGCATTTCAACAGCAGAGATTGTGGCTAGTAAGCGATTTGGAGATACAATAAAAAAATATTTATATAGTACTAATTATCAAGGATTACAAAATGAACTCGTGCAACAAAATGCCGTAGAGGTACGCCATTTTTTGGTTTCAATGGATCGAAAAGCCAATCGTCTTTTTGGCATTTGGTCGGCATTGATTTTGAAAAGTAGCCCCAAGCGACGACCTTTTTTGTTGAAGTGTTTCAATGTCTATTTGTTTATAGCAATTTGGCTTATTTCGCCAATCGTACATTTGATTCACCTCCTTTTGTATCCATTCAAATACAAGAAAATTCAACGAGATAAAGTGTATTTTCAAGGAATAAAGTAAAGCTATGGAAAGAGTTTTTATAACAAGAGCCGCAAAGTGTTTACCGAATACCCCTATTTCCAATGATGAAATGGAAGAAGTATTGGGCAAAATAGATCAACAAGCCTCTAAAGCACGTCGAATTGTGTTGAGAAACAACGGAATTCAGACGCGCTATTACGCGATGACCAAACAAGGAAAAGTAACACATACCAATGCGCAACTAACTTTTGAAGCTATTCAAGGGTTATGTGATTCGCAGTTTGCATTAGCTCAAATCGAAGTACTCTCTTGTGGAACTTCAACACCAGATAGCTTATTGCCTTCACATGCCGCTATGGTACACGGACTAATGCAAACAAAATCACTGGAGCTCAATTCCTCTTCAGGGGTGTGTTGTTCGGGAATGAATGCGTTAAAATTTGGTTTTTTATCCATCAAAGCAGGGACGGCAGCCAATGCAGTTTGCACGGGTTCAGAACGAGTATCTACCTGGATGAAATCGGAGAAATTTGAAGGTGAAGTAGCAAATTTAAAAGCATTGGAACAAACGCCAATCATCGCCTTTAAAAAGGATTTTCTCCGTTGGATGCTTTCTGATGGCTGTGGTGCTTTTTTGTTAGAAAACCAACCCAGAGGTGAAAGATCAGTCGAAATTTTATGGATGGATTACTATTCGTACGCTTTTGAACTAGAAGCATGTATGTATGCAGGCGGAGATAAATTACCAGACGGGAATATTAAGCCGTGGAGCGACTATAACGCACAGGAATGGCTGACAGAATCGGTATTCTCCTTGAAACAAGATGTAAAAATATTGAATGAAAATATCTTAGATAAAGGAGTTGAAAGTATGAAAGCCGCCTTGGAGAAAAATAAAATCACTGTAGCGGATATTGATTATTTTTTACCTCATGTATCGTCCCATTACTTTGTAGAGGGATTATATACCAAATTTGCAGAAGCGGGAATGGAAATTCCCAAAGACAAATGGTTTATGAATCTAAAACACGTTGGTAATGTGGGGTCTGCTTCTATCTATTTGATGTTCGAAGAGTTGATGAACTCAGGTCAATTAAAATCAGGCGATCGCATTTTACTATCTGTTCCTGAAAGCGGACGATTTTCGTATGCGTATGCGTATTTAAAAGTGGTTTAGTCATGGAGAAAAGAGAATTAATTGCAAGGGACTTAGTAGGAACATTAATTCCACAACGAGCACCACTGGTTATGGTGGATGCACTGTATCAGTTTGGAGATGATTTTATTGAAGCAGGCTTGTCAATCCATACAGATAATCTTTGCGTATCCAATGAAGAGATGCAAGAATCGGGGATTATCGAGCATATGGCACAGGCAGTAGCCTTACATACAGGATATGCCTATTATTTGAAAAATAAAGCGGCGCCAACGGGTTATATTGGATCCATTAAAAAGATAGAGATTACACAATTGCCTAAAGTCGGAGATCAATTAATCACTAGAGCGCAAATCTTACATGAATTTATGGGGGTAACTCTAGTAGAGTTGACTACAACCTGTAAGGATATCACAATAGCAACAGGACAGATGAAAACAGTCCTAGCAAAATCATAATGCCTTATGGTCAATGCAAAAGTAATTGAAATACAAAATTATTTACCTCATCGCGATCCAATGCTGATGGTGGATATTATTACAGCTATTACTGCAGATAGTGTTGCTACGCGATTTCTGGTAAAAGAAGATAATATTTTTGTAACCGATCAGTTGCTTTGTGAGGTTGGGTTGATGGAAAATGCTGCCCAAACGTGTTCTGCTATTGTGGGACAATCCTTTTTTTTTGATGAAAATCATCAAGAACGTCAAAATGTACAGGTATTGGGATTTATTAGTACAATGAAAAAGGTGGAAATTCTGGGATTACCTCAGGTAGATGAGGTTCTAGTAACAGAGGGAAAGCTAATTTCTCGCCTAGATGGGAATGATTTTTCAATTTGTTTAATTGAGGTTACTACGCATACAGCACATAAACTTGTACTGAAAGCGGAAGTTAATCTATTTTTACAAAAACAATAAGAGATGAAAGAGTCTGAAGTACCACAAGATAAAAGCAGTTTACAGGATAACGACATCCAAGAATTGTGTTATGCAGTCAATGAAAAAGGCGAGTATGTTACTGCGCTTAGTTCTGGTTGGGAGACTAAAACCATCGTTCAGGAGGCAACTTTAGAGGGAATTCAAACCCGAGTGCAAGAAGCAAAAGAACAAGTAGCGAATGGATTAGTCAGTCCTATTGTGTATTTTATGGAAGTGAATCGTATGGACTTAGCCACGCTGAGTGCGTATGTGTCACTTTGGAGATGGCGTGTAAAACGACATTTTAAACCTGATGTTTTTAAAAAATTAAGTACAGCTGTACTACAAAAATATGCCAATGCCTTTGACATTTCCATAGAGGAGTTAAAAGCATTTAGCGGTAAATAAGATGAAGATAGATTTTGTACACAAACAGGCTGCACATTGCGAAAATGGAGTAGCATCGAATTTATTGAGTAATCAAGGCATCCAAATGAGCGAACCCATGGCTTTTGGTCTTGGTTCGGGATTGTTTTTTGTTTACTTGCCTTTTGTCAAAGTAAATCACGCCCCAGCGATTAGCTATCGACCGATGCCAGGGTTAATTTTTAACCGTTTAGCCAAGCGTCTAGGATTAAAAGTAAAACGCATTAAATTTAACGATAAACAAAAAGCACAACGGGAACTAGAAGCCAAAATAGCACAGGGAATTCCTTGTGGACTTCAGGTGGGGGTATATCATCTCCCCTATTTTCCAGATGAATATCGCTTTCATTTTAATGCGCACAATTTAGTGGTATACGGTAAAAATGGAGCTAATTTTTTAGTTAGTGATCCTGTGATGGCAACAACGACAGAATTAACTCCAGCTGAATTAGAAAAAGTGCGATTTGCACAAGGGGCTTTTGCGCCCAAAGGACAGATTTATTATCCTCTTTCGATCCCACAACAGTTAGATTGGGAAAAGGCGATTGTCAAAGCAATTAAAAAAACGTGTAATGACATGCTTGCACCTGTTCCTATTGTAGGCGTACGTGGGATGCGAATGGTGGCCAAAGCCATTGTAAAATGGCCAAAGAAACACGGTGTACCCAAAGCCAATCACTTTTTAGCACAGATGGTGCGCATGCAGGAAGAAATCGGAACAGGAGGCGGTGGATTCCGCTTTATTTACGCCGCTTTTCTACAAGAAGCAGCTACAAAGATAAATACCCCCATTTTAAACGAGTTTGCAAGTGAAATGACAACCATTGGTGATGCGTGGAGAGATTTTGCTGTCAATGCAGCTCGTGTGTATAAAAAACGAAAAAATGGAGAGGATGTGTACCTCAGCTTGTCTAAAGAATTAAATGCTTTGGCCGATCGAGAAGAACAATTCTTTAAAAAGCTTAAAAAAGCCCTATAATGAAAACCGCCATTATTGACATACAGAAGTTATACAAGCAATACAAAGGAGCAGACTTCTTTTCTATTGAAGCTGTCTCTTTGCAAATTAACAAGGGAGACTTTATCGGCGTCTTAGGTCCTAATGGCGCTGGTAAAACAACGTTGTTATCCATGCTTTACGGATTGGTAAAACCGACTTCAGGTATGTTGAGCATTGAGGGGAAAACCTACCAACAAAATGAAAGAGCAATCAAGCGTATCATTGGGGTGGTTCCGCAAGAATACGCCCTTTACCCTACTCTTTCTGCCTATGAAAACCTCGTGTTCTTAGGCAGTATGTACGGATTAAAGGGAAAAGAACTCAAGCAAAAAATTCAATATTATCTCGACTATTTAGGCCTAGCGGCCTTTGCACATAAAAAAATTGACACCTTTTCGGGTGGAATGAAACGACGCGTCAACCTCATTGCAGGTATTTTACACCATCCTACAATTCTCTTCCTTGATGAACCAACTGTAGGGGTTGATTTACAATCTCGGTTGCTGATTGTTTCTTTTCTAAAAGAACTCAACGCCAAGGGAACCACAATTATTTACACCTCACATCACTTGCACGAGGTACAGGAATTGTGTACTTCTATTGCTATTATCAATCAAGGAAAAATATTTGCCCTGGGAACCAGTGAAGATTTGATGATGCAAACGAAAACAGCGAATTTAGAAGAGGCTTTTTTGCAATTAACAGGTATAAATTTGAAGGACAATGTATAAATTACTGATGACCATCCGCAAAGAAGTGAAACTGCTGGCAAGGGATTTAGGTGGTTTGGCAATTCTATTCATTATGCCCGTATTTCTCGTTATAGTGGTTACGCTTATTCAAAATAATACGTATGAAAATATAACCAACCACAAACTACAGCTATTGGTTATTGATCGAGATCAAGATGAAGTGGCTCAAGCTATTTTTGATGAGGTAAATGCCTTGGGTAGTTTTGAATTAATTACTGCTTTAGATGAAGAGCCGCTCACAGAAGAACGCGCAGCACAGGCAGTGCTCAAAGGAGACTATCAATTGGCTATTGTAATTCCCAAACAATTGACCCATGACATTCAACAGTATATTGACGCCAATGTAGAGGAAGTACTTCAGCTGAGTGAACCGACACGTCAACCAAACGATAAGCCAGGTTTTGCACAAAAAGAAGTGGTGTTGTATTTTGATCCAGCCCTGCAAATTGCGTATAAAGAGGGAATCAAAGCAGCTATTGATCGCATTGTTACCCAAACGGAAAATAAATTTATCTATGACGCTTTTGCTGCTCAGCTCGATTTAGATCCTAGTAGTGCACTTTTAAAACAACAGGCACTTTTTGCATTTAAAGAAATATCTCCCCTTGATTTACAGCAGGAAGTAAAACCAAATGCCGTCCAACACAACGTCCCAGCCTGGTCTTTGTTTGCTATTTTCTTTATTATTGTGCCTTTTGCCATGAACTTAGTCAAGGAAAAAAATCAAGGAACGAAGGTGAGACTTTATACGGTTCCAACCAGTATGGGGATTATTTGGGCAGGCAAGATTATGACCTATCTCGTGATTTGCTTGTTGCAGTTTTATTTAATTTTATGCGTGGGAAAATTTGTTTTTCCCTCTTTGGGATTACAGCCTTTCACTATTGGAAATCAACTGTTTAATTTGAGTATATTGACCTTGTGTATTGGTTTATCTGCTATATCTTTGGGTGTTGTGTTTGGAACAATTGCCCAAACACAAGAACAATCGTCTCCGTTTGGGGCCACTTTTGTTGTGATCCTTGCGGCGGTGAGTGGGGTTTGGGTACCGACCTTTGCTATGCCAATTTTCATGCAGTATGTTGCTAAATTGTCCCCAATGAATTGGGGATTGGAAGGGTATTACGCTCTTTTGCTTCGACAAGGGAGTTTATGGGAAATTAGAACTGAGATTATTTTGCTACTTTTGTTTGCTTTAGTAATGATCTCAATAGCGTTGTTTTATGATAAGAAAAAAAGATCTTTATAAAGAAGTTTCCGAACTGACTGTTGAAGTTGAGACTCGCGTTCGATTCAACGAAACAGATGCACTGGGAATTGTCTGGCATGGCAATTATTTAGTGTATTTTGAAGATGCTAGAGAAGCCTTTGGCAGAAAATACGGTATCTCTTACTTAGACATGCTACAAGCAGGATATGTAACGCCAATTGTTGCCTCTTCTTGTGCCCATAAATTAACGTTGAAATACGGAGATGTTATTCGCATTCAAGCGACCTATGTAACGAGCCCTGCCGCAAAAATTATATTTAGATTTAAGATTTTAAACGAACAAGATCAAGTGGTTTGTACTGGAGAAACAACACAAGTTTTCCTCGATAAAGCCAATAATCTTTCGTTAGCTATACCCCCTTTCTATGAAGAATGGAAAGCCAAATTAGGATTGACAAAAGGATGAGAAAGGTATATATCAATAAAGCAGAGTGTTTTAGCTCCATCGGATTTGGTCAAGATTACAACTGGAAAGCTATCCAAGCACAAGAGTCAGGCATAAAAAAAATAGATCAGATGGGATTTATTTCAGCTTGTTATGGCGGGCAGATTGCCGATGCCTGGATTGATGAACAAATGCAGCTTAGCATTGGGGAGGTATCGGGTTTTACTCGTTTTGAACGTTTACTCCTAACTACACTTCACCCCATTGTCACTCAAGGAACAATTACAGCCAAAACAGCCTTAGTTGTTTCTACAACGAAAGGAAATATTGCCGCTTTAGCAGGAGGAAAATTAGAAGAAGCGGATATTAATCGATCGGCACAACGCGTGGCTGATTTTTTTGGTTTCAGTACGCCTCCTATTGTGGTTTGCAATGCCTGTGTATCAGGGATCTTAGCTGTGGCTGTTGCCAAGCGATTGATCCAAATGGAACAGTTTGATGAGGCTTATGTAGTAGCTGGAGATGAATTAACCCCTTTTGTTGTTTCGGGCTTTACTAGTTTCCAAGCGATGAGCAAGGAACCTTGTACCCCTTTTGATCTCAATCGACAAGGAGTGAGTTTAGGTGAGGCTACCGCCGCGGTTTACCTCAACACCATTGCTGTGGAAGGCGTGTCATTTGAAGTTATAGGGGAAGCCTCTATCGCAGATGCCAATCATATTTCAGGACCATCGCGTACGGGTGAAGGTTTATTTTTAAGTATACAAGAAGCTCTAAAAGAAGCCCAGCTCACACAGGATCAGATCGATTGTATTTGTGCACATGGTACCGCTACCGCTTACAATGACGAAATGGAAGCTATTGCCTTTGATCGATTGGGATTAGTGCAAACGCCCATCCACAGTCAAAAAGGATATTTCGGTCATACCCTTGGCGCTGCGGGCTTATTAGAACTCGTAATGCTTATGCAGAGCATGAGAAATAACGAATTAATCGTTTCCAAAGGATTTACACAGCTAGGCGTGTCAAGAGCGGTAAATATTACAACAAAAAAAGAAGCAAAATCTCTACAGATTGGGTTGAAAACGGCTTCTGGATTTGGAGGATCAAATACCGCAGTAATACTAAGTAAAAAGTAAACAGAAGATGAGGGAACAAACTTTTTATATTGCGGATTATTGCACAATTAAAGCGGGAAAAGCGAGTGTAAATGGCAAGAACCTCTTCATTGCAAATGTGGAGGAATCAAAGGATTTGGCTTTGTTTTTAAAGCGTATCTACAAGGAAAAAACAATAGAATATCCCAAGTTTTTTAAAATGGATATGCTAAGTAAATTGGCTTTTATCGGCGCAGAATTACTGGTAGGACCTGCAACGACAACGCAACCTATACGCGATACCGCCCTTTTTCTCAGTAATTCAACCTCGAGTTTAGATACGGATCTGAAACACAGTGCATCTATTGCAGATGCAACAGCTTGTTACCCAAGCCCTGCCGTATTTGTGTATACCTTAGCGAATATTTGCTTAGCAGAAATAAGCATTAGACACCGTTTACAAGGTGAAAATGCCTTTTTTATCTCACCCGTGTATGATGCAGCACTTCTGCACCAATACACAACGTATGCCCTACAGACCAATCGCGCAACAAAAGTGATATGCGGTTGGGTAGATTATTTAGAAGGAGAATATCAATTGGTCTTGTATTGCGTTGAAAAACAAGGACAAGTACCACATACAATAGAAAGTATTAAGCATTTATTTTAATTGAAATGGAAAATTTAAAAACAGAATTAAAAACAAAAATCATTGACGTTTTAAATCTTGAAGATATCGAAATCAACGATATTCAAGATACAGATCCTCTATTTGGAGATGGATTGGGATTGGATTCGATTGATGCATTAGAATTGATCGTACTAATGGACAAAGATTATGGAATCAAATTAAGTGATCCAAAAGAAGGACGCGCTATTTTTCAATCGATTGAGACAATGGCAACCTATATTTCATCTAATAGAACAAAATAAATATGCAAAATCGTATAGTTGTTACGGGGATGGGGATTATTTCTGCAATTGGTCAAACCGTTGAAGAAAATTACCGTGCTTTATGCGCACATGAAGTGGGTGTAGGGACATTAACGTTGTTTGACTCTATTCACAAGGACAAGATCAAGGTTGGAGAAGTGAAGTCTACAACTGCCGCATTGATCAAACAATTAAATCTACCCGAAGACAATAACTATACGAGAACGGCTTTATTAGGTGTTTATGCTGCAAAACAGGCAGTAGAGCAAGCTGATATACAAGATATTAATGCTGTTCGTACAGGATTAATATCTTCTACTTCGGTGGGTGGAATGGATTATATTGAAAAGTATTATCAATCCTTTCAAACCGACTCTAGCGTTCGAAAATACGTATCCAGTCAAGAAGCAGGAGATTCAACAGAGAAAATAGCAGATTACTTGGGGTTACAAGGCTATGTTTCCACAATTAGTACGGCTTGTTCTTCTGCAGCTAATGCGCTGATGATGGGATGCCGCATGATAAAAGCTGGAAAATTAGACCGCGTAATCGTTGGGGGCACAGATGCATTAGCCAAGTTTACCGTCAATGGTTTTAATACCCTGATGATCTTATCAGATACGGATAACACGCCTTTTGATCAAAATAGAAAAGGATTAAACTTAGGCGAAGCAGCGGCTTATCTTGTTTTGGAGCGAGAAGATATAGCACTTGCGCGAAATCAAGCGATTTTAGGTGTCGTTGCAGGCTATGGCAATGCGAATGATGCGTACCATCAAACAGCTTCTTCAGAGGATGGCGAAGGTGCGTTTTTAGCCATGCAAAAAGCACTAACGATGGCAAAGCTTGACAAACAAGCTATTGATTACATCAATGCTCATGGTACAGCCACGCCAAATAATGATTTATCTGAAGGACGAGCTATTCAGCGTATTTTTGGATCTCAAGTTCCTGAATTTAGTTCTACGAAGCCGTTTACAGGCCATACCTTAGCTGCCGCTGGTGCAATAGAAGCCGTTTACAGTATCTTAGCCTTACAGCACAATGTAGTTTTTGCGAACTTGAATCATACAACTCCGATGGAAGAATTAACGCTTATACCGCAAAAAGAGACTTTACATAAATCCATTCAAGCGGTTATGTCTAACTCTTTTGGATTTGGAGGAAATTGTTCAACGATTATTTTTACTAAAGCGTAACAGATGAAACAGGTTTATATCAATGGCGTATCTTCCATATCTATTCAGGAACAAACGCGTAATTTCGCTGTGGAATCACTTAAAAAGATTCAACAAGGAGTGAATGAAGCCTATCAACCTTCCTATAAAGAATTAATAGCGCCAGCTATGGTTAGAAGAATGGCAAAAGGAGTGAAAATGGGGATTTATACGGCTCATTTGGCTTTAGAAGAAGCTCATATTCAAGTGCCACAAGCCATTATTACAGGAACGGGTTTGGGGTGTCTAGTTGATTCTGAAAAATTCTTAGAATTGCTATTAGACAATAACGAGAGCTATCTTACCCCTACTTCATTTATTCAATCTACACACAATACCGTTGGTGGACAAATTGCTTTGCATTTAGGATGTAAAGGATATAATTTTACCTATGTACATCAACATAGCTCTTTTGAGTCAGCGTTACTCGATGGTTTTTTGCAAATTAGGGCAGAAGAAATCGACAATGCATTAATTGGAGGTATTGATGAGGTGGGGAAAACAACGATACACAATCAACAAGTAGCAGAATTAGTCAATACAGAAGCTACGGTTTTTGAGAAGGGAATCAATACCGGTGAAGGAGCCACCTGTTTTGTACTCGATCAACAACAGACAGCAACAACGTATGCCGAAGTAGTCGATATACACATCAGCAATACTACGACAACAAGCAGTTTGACTGACTTTCTAAAGCAACATAATTTGACACCAAGTGCCATTGATGTAGTATATGTGGGAAGTTGTAATTTACCTGTCGATCAACAGTACTTTGATGAAGTATACCATACTTGGGAATCAACGGAAATTGTTGCGTACAAAGAATATGTAGGCCACCATCATACCGCCTCTTCTTTTGGTCTATTATTGGCTGCCGAGCAAATGAAAAGAGAGAAAGATATACAGTATATTCTTCTATACAATCAATTTCAGGCGAAAGATTACAGTTTTATATTATTGAGAAAATGTCAAGAAAAATAGGAGTAGGAATAACCGTTGTTTACGTGATAACTGTGCTTTATTTGAGTATAAATAATAGCGTATCACTTGCGTGGTTGTTTCCTGGACTACTATTTTTTATTGGTTTGTTTAGCTGGGGAGTCTTTGATATTCGCTTGGGATTCTTTATTCCCGTTATCGTCAAAAGCACAAAACCTACCCCAAAAACCATTGCCTTAACTTTTGATGATGGTCCTACCCCCTACACGCTTGAGGTATTGGATTTATTGCAACACTATCAAGCCAAAGCCACTTTTTTTTGCATTGGCAAGCAAATAGAACAATACCCTGCCATTGCTCAAAGAATCCTAGCAGAAGGACATACCCTAGGGAATCACAGCTATTCTCATCCCCATTCGATGGGATTTCTCTCAGCAGCAAAAGTCAAAGCGGAAATCCAAAAGTGCACAACTGTTATGCAGGAAATTCTCCAGTTTCAAACGCCTTTTTATCGTCCGCCTTTTGGTATTACCAATCCTCATATTGCCAAAGCAATTCGCCAAACCCAACACCGTGTTGTGGGATGGAATAATCGGTCCTTAGATACCGTGATTGAGGATGAAAAGGCTATTTTCAACCGCGTATACAAGCGAATTGACAAACAATCTCTTGTGCTATTACACGATACAAGCGAACGATCAGTAAAGGCCTTAGAAAGACTTTTAAAACAATTGCAGCAAGAGAAGTATAAAATGGTTAATTTAGTAGAGTTCTTAAACGAAGAAAACGAATGAAAAAAATAATCTTTACCGCTTTAGTATTGGGATCAACACTGTTTGGGTATGGCCAAGAAAAAGCCATGACAACGGAGGAAAAGAATGCCTTTAAAAAAGAAGTTGTCAGTACGACTAAAGATATAGAAACCCTTTCAACCGATTTTGTACAGTACAAAAACATGAGTTTTATGTCAAAAGAAATCGAATCTAAAGGACAAATGCAGTTGAGTATTCCCAATAAGCTACTTTGGAAATACACAAGCCCTTTTGCTTATAGTATTTCGTTTTCAGATCATAAGATTACGATTAACGATCAAGGAAAAAAGAATAAAATTGATATTGGGAATAATAAAAAATTCGCCAAAATCAATGCGTTAATTGTCGGAAGTATCAGTGGTAATATGTTTGATGAAAAAGAGTTTACCATCACCTATTTTAAAAATAAAAACCGACGTATAGCTAAATTAGTTCCCCTAAGCAAAGAAATTGCCCAATACATCAGTGAAATTGTCTTGTATTTTGACGAAGGACAAAACACCGTTTCGGAGGTTAAATTGATTGAACCTTCGGCAGATTATACGCGTATTGTATTTAGCAACAAGAAAGTAAATATTAAATTAGATGAAAAGGCTTTTATTCATTAGCTTATTCTCCTTGTTGTTGTTTTCGTGTAGGAGCTATCACGGTCCTGTGACAAGCAAAGAAAACTATACACAAGGTACTTTCACTGTAGTCAATCCCTATTTTGCTACGATTGGTGAAGAACATATTTTTCGCGCTCATATTTCAATTTTCAAAAAAGAATTGAGTGGCTTATTAGTCGTAAAACGCATGGATGAACAAGTACACCGTGTCGTGTTGACTTCTGATTTTGGCAATACGCTCTTTGATTTTTCTATTTACAAAGACAACCCTTATGCGATTAACTACGTCATGCCCGATTTGGATAAAAAGATTCTTCTCAATTTTTTAGCTAAAGATTTTGGCTATTTAGTGGAAGATACCTATGCCTTAGTTGCAAAAGCTACACAAGGGGATACAACAGTTTACAAGGGACTATATAAAAAGCAAAAAACTTTTGTTGTAGTGAATCAACAGGAGGACGTAATGGAAGTTATTGCCGCTAGCGCTAGAAAACCAAAAATTAGTTTTACCTATGCAAAAGCAGGAGAAATGGTGGAAATAAAACACCAAAACTTTCCTTTATCTATTCAGCTAACACCTTTAGAAAATAACGAAATACCTCATGAGTAAAATATTATTTTTTCTCACCTGTATAGGTATGAGCTTGGGAATTGCTACTCATACCTATGCGCAAAAGAAATTTACACCTGGTCTTCGCGCAGGGATGGTGGTATCGACTCTAACGGATTTAGATGCGAGTTATAAAACAGACTATTATGTAGGCGCGCAATTTCCAATTCGACTTACTCGATTATATACCCTACAACCCGAATTATCCTATATCCGTTTAGGAGCAAAAAATACAGACATTTGGCAAGCTAGAGCGGAGGAAGGCTGGGGAAATAAGACAGGCGTTTTCGAAAAAGAAGATATGAATATGTCTTATTTAGATTTTATTATCATGAATAAAATTCACTGGCGACAATTCAATGCCCATGGTGGAATTGGAATTGCTTTTTTGACCGGTGGAACTAAGTACGCGGATTTCAATTATGACTTTACCTATACGATTGGATTAGGCTATAGTATAAGCAGAACTATAGAAGTAGAAACGAGATTCAGATATGGGGCAACGGGGCTTATTTCAATGAAGGAGGAAAATATTTATTCCCTAGGAAGCGCAAGACACATTCAGAATATGAGTGTACAACTTGGGTTAACCTACTCATTTTAACTGCTAGTAACAAAAACCTTATAAATTATGATTAAAAAATTACTATTCATTGCGTGTATTACTATTGGGGTTGGCCACAGTAGCTATGCACAAAAGAAATTTACACCAGGCGTTCGCGGAGGGTTGAGTTTATCTACTATTACGAATGCAGAAGCGGATTACAAAGCCGATTTTTATGTTGGGCTACAATTTCCAATTAAATTGGCTAGTTTTTACACCTTGCAACCTGAATTAAACTATACACGCCAAGGGGCTAAAAATGCCAATCTCTTTTATCTCAAAAGAAATGATTGGGGGAATGGATCTTATCAAGCAGTATCCGAAGATATTAATCTTTCCTATCTAGACTTTAACGTCATAAATAAGTTTAGTTTCAACGATTTTAACGTACATGTTGGACCTGGTTTAGCGATTATGACAGAGGGAAAAAGTAAAACGGATTTTTATGGCGATTTAACTTTTAACTTAGGTGTAGGGTATCAAGTGACAGATCATTTGGGAATTGAAGCAAGATGGAGACAAGGAATTGTCCGTGTTGTGGATAAAGACAATTGGTTCTATAATGATTATTGGTATGATGATGAAAGTTTTAACTCCAGTTTTCAACTGGGATTGACCTATACTTTTTAAGTAATGAAATAGAAAAAAGCTCTCTTTTTGTTTAGAAAGAGAGTTTTTTTGTTTGCAAATTATAATGTTAAAGCCATTGGCATCATTACGGACGGTTTTTCCATAACTATATGTAAATTTTAATTAGTTTTGTGAAATTAAAAACGCAATCGGATATTTTATGTTGATAAAGGATTTTTATCGTATAGTTTCAATTCAAAGTGTGGAAACGGATTTTCAAGCAACCATAGAGTTAAATAAGGATCATGCTGTTTTTGATGGGCATTTCCCTGACAATCCTGTGATGCCAGGTGTTTGTATGATCCAAATCATCAAAGAGCTAGTTGAAACAACGACTAACAAAAGACTCTTTATGCAAACGGTTTCCAATGTGAAATTCATGACGTTGATCAATCCACAAGTGGATCAAACATTACTAGTAAATTTTACAGTAGAGGAAAAAGAGGAACTGCTAAAGGTAAAGAGTAGTATTAGCTTTCAAGATACTCTTGCGTTAAAAATGAGTAGTGTATATACCCAAAAATAGATAAGAGATGAAGATAGCTTTCGTTTGGATGATCAGTTTTATGAGCTTTTTTCAGGTGTCAACAGCAGACTTGAGCAAAAGCTTTCAGCAAGCGAGTTTGTCTGCTGAACAAGCACAAGCTTTTTATGAAAAGGCATCGTTGATCAAGACTACGGATGAATCAGCTTCACTTTACAAAGGAGCTGCTTTGGTTACTTTGGCTAAATTTGAAAAGAAAATCAAAGTAAAAAAAGAGCTAGTTCAAGAAGGGGCTTTACTTATTGAGGCAGCAATCGAAAAAGAACCTACTAATGTTGAATTTCGACTTGTTCGCTTAATTATTCAAGAGAATACACCTAAGATTGTCGGCTATTACAAAAATATCGACAACGATAAAAATATAATTATTAAACAGTACGGCCAACAAACAACGGCATTGAAAAAGTGGATTAAAACCTATGCTGAACAATCCAAAGCCTTTACTGTGGATGAACGGAATAAATTGCTTTAACAGGCATGGGCATGGAAATGACAACAGTGAACTTTGAAAATTATATAACTAAGCTAAAGGAATGGGGGATTTGTATCCTGATTCCTACCTACAATAACCAGAAGACGTTAAGACGTGTTTTAGATGGCGTGTTGGAATATTCAACGGATGTTATTGTTGTAAATGACGGTTCTACTGATGAAACCCTTCTTATCTTAAACGCTTATAGGGATGAGATCACAATCATTGACCTGCCCGTAAATCAAGGAAAAGGATATGCACTGCGAAAAGGATTTGAACACGCAAAAAAAGCAGGATTCTCCTATGCCATTACCATTGATTCGGATGGACAACACTACCCTTCGGATATTCCCGTTTTTATCGATGCTTTGGAACAAGCAAAAAATAAAGAACTGTTGTTGATCGGCTCACGAAATATGAATCAAGAGGGGGTTCCGAAAAAAAGTAGCTTTGGAAACAAGTTTTCTAACTTCTGGTTTTGGTTTGAAACGGGAATTTCCCTTTCCGATACCCAATCAGGTTTTCGTTTGTATCCCTTAAACAAACTGTCTAAAAGATTTTATACGCGAAAATTTGAATTTGAAATAGAGGTTATTGTTCGTGCCGCTTGGAATGAGGTTGAGGTGAAAAACGTGCCTATACAAGTATTATACGATAACCGAGAACGCGTGTCTCATTTTCGCCCTTTCAGAGATTTTACGCGTATTAGCATACTAAATACGGTTTTGGTTTGTCTCTTATTGTTGTATATCATCCCGAGAAACTTTCTTCGCAGTTTTAAAAAAAAAAGTTTTAAAACCTTTATAACACAAGATATTCTTGGAAGTCAAGATACCGCATCCGTTAAGGCATTGTCTATCGGATTGGGAACCTTTATTGGGCTATCTCCACTTTGGGGATTGCATTCGTTCCTCGCTATCTTCTTGGCGATTGCCTTTCGATTAAACAAGGTATTGGCTTTCGCTTTTTCGAATGTTAGTATACCACCCATGATTCCGCTCATTGTCTATGCGTCCCTTCAATTAGGCTATTATATGGTTCCCCATGGTAGTCAGCATATTTTGATTAGTGAATTTAGTTTTACGGCCATCTCTGAGCACGTATGGCAATATATTTTAGGTAGCTTTGCACTTGCGGTAATGGCTAGCTTTTGTTTGGGCTCTATTAGCTTCTTCGTACTCTCATTCACTCAAAAACAGAAATAGTAAAAATGGCAAATTGGTTTTATAAAATATATCAATGGGGGGAGAAAAATAAACTACTATTTTTCGCCAGTATTGTGTTGTTTATCAGTTGTATGGCTTTCGGCGCTTGGAATATTAAATTTGAAGAAGATATTACGCGCATTTTGCCGAAAAGTGAAAAGTCCAATGCAACAGCCAAAGTATTAGAACAGCTGCGTTTTTCGGATAAGATTACCATCATCATTGAAAAACAAAAAGAGGGAACAACAGAGGATATGGTTGTATTTGCCTCAAATTTGCTCGATACCCTAGCAACAAAAGAAGGCTATATTAAGCATATTCAAGGAAAAGTAGAAGAGGAAAATATCAATGAAACCATCGCTTTTGTCTACCAACATTTACCCTTGTTTTTGGATGAAGCAGATTATGATCAACTTGATCAAAAAATACAGCTCGATAGTGTAGCTCAAACGGTGGAGGCAAACTATAAAACCTTAGTATCTCCAACGAGTTTAGTTGCCAAACAATTCATCCAAAAAGATCCTTTTGGCATTGGCTTTATCGCGTTAAAGAAATTGCAAAAACTCAATATTGGCGACGGTTTTCAATTGATTGATGGCTTTTTATTTAACAAAGAGGAAGATAAATTGTTGTTGTTTATTGATCCCGTTTACAGTGGAAGTGATACCGCACATAATACCGATTTTATAAGCTTTTTAAATGGAATAAAAGAAGACTTTAACCACAAGCAGGAGCAAGTGTCGGTAGATTATTTTGGGGCTTCTTTTGTTGCTGTAGCCAATGCAACCCAAATCAAAAGTGATATTCAGCAAACAGTAGCTGTTTCGATTACGATTTTGATGATTTTGCTTATTGCTTTTTACCGAAGAATTACTATCCCCATTATTCTCTTCATTCCCACGTTTATTAGTGCCTTAGTGGCCTTGTTTTTTCTGTATTTTTTAACCGATGCCATTTCGGCAATCTCCTTGAGTATCGGAGCTATATTAATTGGAATTACAATTGATTATGCCCTGCATATTATGACGCATTACAAGCATTGTAATGATATCAAGCAGCTCTATCAAGAAATTACAAACCCAATCATTATGAGTGCCTCTACAACTGCTATTGCCTTTTTATGCTTGGTTTTTGTACACTCTGATGCCTTGAGAGATTTAGGCGTTTTTGCCTCTATAACCGTGTTAGGAGCGGGAATTCTATCCCTACTATTGGTTCCTCATCTCTATAAACCTAGTGAAAAAGACCGACTCAATCAGTCCAATTCGCTCTTAGATAAGATCGCCCACTTTCCCTTTGATCAAAGTAAAGTGCTTTTGGGCTTGTGTGGTCTAATCGTGATTATTAGCCTTTTTACGTTTAAAAACGTCAAATTTAATAGCGATTTATCCTCGTTAAACTACTTTCCAGAAGAGCTAAAACAAGCGGAACAAAAATTAGAATCCACCGTTGACAGTGGTTCAAAATCATTGTATCTAACGTGTTTTGGAGCGGATATAGAACAAGTAGTTGAACAAAATGTCGCCCTAGCGAAGCAATTAGAGCAAGCAAAAATCAAAGGGGATATTCTGCACTTCAGTTCTTTAGGGGATTTTGTACTTTCCACCCAACAACAACGCAATAAAATTGCACAATGGGAGAATTTCTGGACAAAAAAGAACGCCCAGGCATTTATCACCCAACTCCAATATGAAGGAGCTAAATATGGCTTTAATGAAACAGCCTATCAGCCCTTTTTTACTTTGTTAAATACGGCGTTTGAGCCTATTAGCATAAAAGAATATTCAGCCTTAAATCCAGCGATTATCGACGAGTTCTTAATCGAAAAAAATGGACATTATACACTGAGTACTGTGGTCAAATTACCAGAAGAAAACAGACAGGCTTTCCTAAAACAGTTTCCTTCTTCCAATCACTTTATCGTGATAGACAGAAAAGAAATGAATGAAGCCTTTTTAGGAAATATTGTCCATGATTTTAACGACTTAGTCAACTACTCTTTTATCGCTGTATTTGCTATTTTATGGTTGTTCTTTAAGCGAATTGAAATGGTCATTGTCTCGATGATTCCCCTTGTTGTTACGGGGCTAATCACAGCGGGTTTAATGGGGTTGTTCCATATTGAATTCAATATATTTAGTACGATTGTATGTACGATTATTTTTGGACAAGGAGTAGATTTTACGATCTTTATGACCAATGCCCTCCAAAAAGAATATACCACAGGAGAAGAAAGTATGCCAACCTACCGCGCCTCTATTCTTTTAGCCGTATTAACTACTTTATTAGCCGTGGGAACTTTGGTATTTGCTAAGCACCCCGCCTTGAAATCCATCTCTATGGTTTCCATTATTGGAATGAGTGTTGCGGCTATTAATGCTTTTGTGATTTATCCACGCCTATTCAAAATATGTTTCATACGCAGACAGCAAAAAGGAAATTCGCCTATTACACTGCGCTTGTTGTTGCACAGCATGTTGTCTTTCTTGTACTTTGGCGTTTTTGGATTTTTATATTCTTCACTATCTAAGCTATTTCTTACGATTGCCCCAGGTAAAAAACGAACTAAATTGCGATTATTTAGTAAGGGAATGCGGGGGTATATGACTTCTGTATTGTATTTGAATGCATTTGTGCGTAAAAAAGTGCGCAACCCACACCGAGAAACTTTTGACAAACCTGCAATTATCATTGCCAACCACACCTCATTTTTAGATTCTCTTGTGATGGGCATGGTATACCCCAACATTGTGTATTTAGTAAATGATTGGGTATATAAATCGCCAATTTTTGGTAGAGCGATTCAATCTGCCGGTTTTTATCGCGTTTCGGAAGGTGTGGACAACAGTATCGAACACCTAAAAGAAAGAGTAGAAATGGGCTTTTCTTTGATGATCTTTCCAGAGGGAACACGCTCGTATTCCAACCAAGTACAACGCTTTCACAAAGGCGCTTTTTACTTGGCAGAAACGCTGCAATTAGATGTGGTACCCGTTTATATTCACGGCAATTCCGAAACCATTCCAAAAGGAGATTACATCATCTATGATGGTCACATTATAGCTACAATAGGTAAGCGAATTTCGTATCATGACACCTCTTTCGGGAACACTTATACACAGCGAACAAAATCGATTAGCAAGTATTTTAAAGCTGAATTTGCTCAAATTCGCTCAGAGCTAGAAGGCGTAGATTACTTTAAGAAAAAGCTATATTGGGCTTATTTATACAAGTTTCCCCAAGTGGTCAAAGCAGTTAAAGCAGATTATAAACAGTACCGTATGTTCTATTTTGAACTAGATAAAAATTTAGAAGTAGACGCGGTGATCCATCATATTAGCGATGATTATGGACAATTGAATATGCTGTTAACCTTGCAACAAAGCAAGCGAAAAATATACGGCTATATCGCAAATCAAGAACAACGAGCCGTAGCGAATACCTTGTATATCGTGAAGAAAAGAAAAATTCACTACCTCGATACACTGGAAGTACACGCAAAATGCGATACGCTTTTAGTCAATAGTGCAAATACAGCCTTAACTTCAGCGTTCTACTCCCACTATCGCACCATCGTTGTGCTTAAAAAGACAGGAGTACAATTGCAGGAGTATGTAGGATTTACAAAAATTAGAGAAGATAACTACACAGTAGTTTGGAATATAAGACAAGATGGAGAATAAATATGATGTAGTCATTATTGGAAGTGGAATCGGAGGGCTGGCTTCTGCTGTTATTCTTGCGAAAGAAGGCAAGAAAGTATGCGTATTGGAAAAAAATAACCAATACGGAGGCAATTTGCAGACCTTTTCAAGAGAGAAATCCATTTTTGATACGGGCGTACACTATATTGGTGGATTACAAGAAGGACAAAACCTATACAAGTATTTTTCGTACTTGGGCATTATGGATAAGCTGAAGTTAAAACAAATGGATCTCAATGGCTATGATTTGATTTCCTTTGGCGATGAAAAAATTCAGTATCCTCATGGCCAAGGATATGAAAATTTTGTCCAGCAATTATTGGTCTATTTTCCCGAGGAAGAAAAGGCTTTACGCCAATACATTACTAAAATTAAATCAATTTGCGATAGTTTTCCCATGTATAACCTAGCTTTGGGAACTGGGTATAATGACCAAATTGTCTCTTATCGATTGTGTGATTTCTTAGATGAAATTACAGCGAATGAACGCCTGAAAGCCGTATTAGTAGGATCTAATTTCCTCTATGTAGCCAACAAGGAAACGACACCCCTCTATGTACATGCCCTGACGGTAAATTCGTATATTCAAAGTGCCTGGCGATGTATCAATGGAGGAAGTCAAATTAGCAAATTGCTCATTGCGGAATTAAAAAAATACGGCGGTGAAGTACATAAAAATACCGAAGTTACGATCTTAGAATTTGATGGGGATAGAATTACGACATGTAAAACCAAAGAAGGAAAGGTATTTGCTGGAGAACAATTCATTTCCAACATCAATTTAAAGCAGACGATTCGCATGGTTGGACCCAACCACTTTTCCAAACCCTTTGTAAAGCGAATCATGAGTTTAGAAGAAGTAACCTCTGTTTTTTCCCTCTATATTGTCTTTAAAAAGGACCATTTTCCGTATCACAACAACAATATTTATCACTACAATAGTCTAGCAGATACTTGGGATACCAACGGGCAGTGTAATTCGAGTTGGCCCAATTTACTTGTGGCTTCTATGAATGCTAGTAAATCCGAACAAACTTATGCAGATAGCATGACGGCGATGACCTATATGGACTTTTCTGAAGTAGAGCCTTGGGAACATACGCACAATGTATCGACTATTAAATCCTTGGAACAACGAGATGAAACGTATGAGCAATTCAAATCGGAGAAAGCAGAATTACTCCTTCAAAGACTTGAAAAAGTATATCCAGGTATTCGAGAGTCTATTCAAGGGATGTATACGTCTACCCCATTGACTTATCGCGATTTTATCGGTTCAGAAAAAGGAAATATGTACGGTTTCATCAAGGATGCCAATAGCCCAATGAAAACGTTTATTTCCCCGCGTTCCAAAATAGGTAATTTGTTTTTTAGTGGACAAAATGTGCGAATGCACGGGATTATGGGGGTGACTATTGGCGCTTTTGTAACCTGTATGGAAATGATTGACAAAGAAGGCCTGATAAAAAAATTAAATCAATATTGCGATGACAAAACACATGCATAGAATACTCGCATTACTTCTGCTCGTCCTCTTGGTTGCTAGTTGTGGAATTAAGAAAGGACTGAAAGACTTTCCGTCTATTGAACAATACGACACCCTTGTGCCTCGATTGTCTTATGATACCGATACTTTAAAAATTACGGACCAGGCTTACCTTTATCAAAACAAACAAAAGCTATGGGAACTCTATGTTACAGGTGACCCCTACCAAATTGGATTGAAAACAGGGGCTTTAACTCAAGCATTATATCAAAAGCAAGAAACCGTCTTTTTTGCTAAAGTAGAAGAATTTGTGCCCTCAGGTTTTAAACAAAAAATGTTGGTTAAGATGCTGAAATTTTACAACCGACACCTGTATCGCTATATTCCAGAAGAATTCAAAACTGAAATCTATGGCGTATCACAATATGCAACAGACCGATTTGCATATCTCGGAGATGCATATCATCGAAATTTGTACTTACACGGTGCACATGATATCGGACATGCCTTTCAAGATTTGGCTTTAGTAGGATGTTCCTCTTTAGCTGTTTGGGGAGAACATTCAGCAGATGGGGGTTTACTTATCGGTCGAAATTTTGATTTCTACGCAGGAGATGAGTTTGCAGAAAATAAGATTATTGCCTTTGTCAAACCTAAGCAAGGCCACGCGTTTATGTCGGTTACTTGGGGTGGAATGACGGGCGTAGTCTCGGGAATGAATGTAGAAGGATTAACAGTAACACTAAATGCAGGTAAATCTGCAGTACCCTTAAAGGCTAAAACGCCTATTTCCGTCGTGGCTCGTGAAATCTTGCAATATGCTGCAACCATTGAGGAGGCAATTGCCATTGCTCAACAACAAGAAGTATTTGTTTCAGAATCTATTTTAGTAGGAAGTGCCCACGATAAAAAGGCCGTTATTATTGAAATAGCCCCTAAAAATTTTGGGATATACGATATGCCTAATGTATCCACTGTCATTTGTTCCAATCACTTCCAAAGTGATGCTTTTGCCCAAGATAAACGAAACCTCAAGCAAATAGAAGAAAGTCATTCCCAATACCGCTGGGAGAAGATTAAGGAAATCGTAGACGAAGAACACCAATTATCACCCCTAAAGATGGCGCATCTATTGCGCAATACACAAGGATTAGACAACAAGGAACTTGGCTATGGCAATGAAAAAGCGCTAAATCAACTCCTTGCTCACCACGGTATTATCTTTCAGCCAGAGAAACGCCTGGTGTGGGTGTCTTCCAATCCCTATCAATTAGGCGCATTTGTTGCCTATGACCTTAATGCCGTTTTTTCGAATACCTTTGAAGAAGCCAAATCCTATGCCATTGATAGCTTAAGCCTCGCAGAAGACCCTTTTGTTCACACAAAAGCCTATGCCGATTATGAAGCCTTTAGAACAGAAAATCGCGTGATTGAACAGCAAATTAAGGACAAAGAAAAAATTGATTCAACACGACTCCTTGCATACCAGCAGTTAAACCCCGAATATTGGCTGGTTTATTATCGTACCGGGATGTATTACTATAATCAAAAAGAATATCAATTGGCAAAGGAAGCTTTTGAATTGGCATTGACCAAAGAAGTCACTACCCTAAATGCCGAACGAGAAATAAAGAAATACCTCAAAAAAATAAATAGAAAATGGAACTAAATTCGTCAGTTATGAACCAATCAGTTGAGGAAATAAAACATTTTCAGGAGCAAAAACTCAGCGAAGTGTTGCGTTATGTTACTCAGTACTCGCCTTTTTACAAGCAATTGTATCAAGAGCAACAGGTAGATATTTCAGCCATACAAACACTAGAAGACCTCCCTTTGCTGCCGTTGATTACCAAAGACGATTTGCAAAGAAACAACGATGATTTCTTTTGTGTAGACAAAAGGCAAATTATTGACTATGCGACAACATCAGGTACATTAGGAGACCCCGTAACCTTTGGATTAACGGATAGCGATTTAGATCGATTGGCTTTTAATGAAGCGACGTCCTTTGGTATTGCAGGTATTCAAAAAGGAGATACCGTACAACTTATGACGACAATAGACCGTCGATTTATGGCAGGATTAGCCTATTTTTTAGGGCTGCGTAAGCTAGGTGCAGGTGTTATTCGCGTAGGCGCTGGAATCCCACAATTACAATGGGATTCGATCTTAAAGTATCAACCCAAATACCTTATCGGCGTTCCTTCTTTCTTGCTTAAACTCATCGATTATGCCGAAAAAGTGGGGATTGATTACAAAAATAGCAGCGTACAAGGGGTGATCTGCATTGGAGAAGCTTTGCGTACAGCAGATTTACAACCGAGTATTCTCGCCAATCGAATTTTGGAAAAATGGCCGTTGAAACTTTATTCTACTTATGCCTCAACAGAAATGGGAGCTGCTTTTACCGAATGCCAGTACCATCAAGGCGGACATGTAATTCCCGAATTGATCCTGACTGAAATTTTAGATGAACAGAATAAACCTGTTCCAGCGGGAGAATTAGGAGAACTCGTGATTACAACCTTGGGCGTTGAAGGTATTCCGTTGGTGCGATTTAAAACAGGCGATATGGTGAGAAAACATAGTAAACCCTGTCCATGTGGGCGCAATACCTACCGATTAGGCCCCGTAGAAGGGCGCAAAAAACACATGATTAAATACAAGGGAACGACCTTTTATCCGCCAGCCATTCACGACATACTCAATGCATTTACAGCTGTTCAAATGCATTTGGTAGAGGTTCAAACCAACGATATTGGAACAGATGAAATTGTCATTCGATTGGTGAGTAGTGATACGTCAACAGAATATCTGAAACAGATAAAAGATGCGTTTCGCGCCAAATTGAGGGTCACCCCTCAAGTAATCTTTGAAGAAGTGGCCGTTTTACAACCTATTGTATTTGATGTGTTAAGTAGAAAACCCATTACGTTTATTGATAAACGAGTACAGTAGAACCGCAAAAGAAAGAGTTTAACTTTATAAATGATTTTAAAGGCATTACAACTTTATAAAAACGATAGTTGTAGTATCTTTGTAAAAATATAATGAATCAAAATGGCTAATCAAGTTCGCGTGCGTTTTGCACCTAGTCCAACAGGACCTTTACACATTGGTGGTGTTAGAACAGCATTATTTAATTATTTATTTGCTAAACAGAATAACGGTGTTTTTTATGTGAGAATTGAAGATACCGATCAAAATAGATTCGTCCCAGGAGCAGAAGCCTATATTCTGGAAGCATTAGAATGGTTGGGTATTTCTCCAGATGAAACAATGGGAAAAAACGAGAAGTTTGGACCTTACAGACAAAGTGAACGCAAAGCATTATACAAGCAATATGCCGATCAATTAATTGAAACAGGATGGGCGTATTATGCGTTTGATACAGCAGAAGAATTAGATGAATTGCGCAAAAAGGCTGAAGAAGCTGGGCAAACATTTATTTATAATCACAGCAATAGAGAAGCGTTAAAAACCTCTTTAAAGCTAGCAAAAGAAGAGGTAGATCAGTTGATTGCTACGGATGTGCCTTATGTTATCCGCTTCAAAACACCTGTGGATGAAACGCTTTTTTTGAATGATATCATCCGTGGAGATATTAAATTCGAAACGAATTTATTAGATGATAAGGTATTGTTCAAAAGCGATGGGATGCCGACCTATCACTTGGCCAATATTGTCGATGACCATTTGATGGAAACCTCTCACGTTATTCGCGGTGAAGAATGGTTACCTTCGATGCCTTTACACGAATTGTTGTACAAGGCATTTGGATGGGAAGCACCAAAATTTGCACACCTACCCTTAATTTTAAAACCAGTAGGAAACGGAAAACTGTCTAAAAGAGATGGAGATAAGTTGGGATTCCCTGTATTTCCATTAGACTGGCACGATCCTATTTCGGGCGAAAAATCATCAGGTTATCGCGAAAGAGGATTCTACCCAGAAACAGTACTCAACTTTTTAGCGCTGTTGGGATGGAATGATGGTACAGACCAAGAAATCTTTTCACTAGAAGAATTAGTAGCAAAATTTGACCTAGGACGCGTGCATAAAGCAGGAGCTAAGTTTGACCCAGAAAAGAACAAATGGTTCAATCAGCACTACTTAAAACAACAAAAAGACGCAGATCTAGCCCAAGCCTTTCAAGTGATCTTGAAAGAAAAGGGAATTCAAGCGACAGATGCTTATGTGGAGCAAGTCACCCGATTAATTAAAGAACGCGCTACGTTTGTAGCTGATTTTTACGAATTGAGTGATTTCTTTTTCCAAGCACCAACTGAATACGATCCAAAAGCATTGAAAAACTGGAAAGAAGATACATCAGCTATCATGCAACAAGTAGCGGAAGTGATCGCGGGAATTGATACGTTTGAAGCTAATACAATTGAAACAGTAGTAAAAGCGTGGATCAATGAACAAGAAATTGGTATGGGTAAAGTGATGCAACCGCTACGCGTAGGTGTAGTTGGCGCGCTTAAAGGCCCTGATTTATTTCAAATCATTGAACTAATTGGTAAAGACGAAACGCTAAAGAGAATCAAGCAAGCAATTGCAACACTATAAGTAAAAAGAGAGCTCAACAGCTCTCTTTTCTTTTTTAAAAGAAAGGTGTACTACATTTGTAAAAAATAAGGCGTATTTTTAATTTTAAAATTGAAATTTAATGAAAAAATCACTGGTTAGTTTAGGGATTGTTGCCCTCTTGCTTTCTTCTTGTGCGAACGATGAAGCCAATACAGAAGAAAGAGCGCAAAATGAATGGACTAATTTTATTCAAAAACACCTGGTAGGAGAATGGAAACCGCAATCCATTACGATAAAACCACTGCTCGGCCAAGCAGTAGTTAAAAAAGAGTATAGCAGTTTTGGTAATTCTGCAGATGTAGTGGTGTTAAACAAAGATTTTACGGGTGTATTTCAGGCTTATGACAGCTTAGGTCAAGCGAAGACTTCCCCTTTTATATGGTACCACAAATTAGAAGAATTAGGGATACAAGTAGCGGATAATCGTACCCTAAAAACCATCCTACTGCATAAATCTACCAATGAATTGGAAGTGTCGATTGGTTTAGAGCAGGTCGCAGCAGATTTAATTCCCTTTATCCCAGAAGTGAAAGAAATAAAAGAGAAAGAACGCTATTTTGTTCATTTCCTTTTTGTTAAATAAATAATATTTCAACGTTAATTATTTTTAAAAAAAAATAAGTAATAAGTTGTATATTTGAAAGTTAACCAAAAATAAACGTATGAAAAAAATTATGCTTTCTTTTTCATTACTAGCCCTTGTGCTTACAGGAACCGTTTCTTGTAGTAGTGATGATAATAGTTCAGAAAAAAAGCAAATGCAAACGCTTGAATTAAAGACATTAAAAGGAAATACAGTGACTGTAAATGAGGAAGTTGCCTTTGTGGTTGCTGTTGGAAGTACAACGGTAGAAGGCAGTCTTATTTATGTAGATGGCAAGCAAGTGACGAATCCTTTTACCTTTACTACAGCTGGCACATATAAAGTGGTCGCTAAGAAAGAAGGATATAACGATAGTAATGAAATTACCATCAACGTGGAGCAAGCAGCTGTTTCTATAAGAAAAACTTGGGTTCCGGTGCATGTAAATGTAGGAATGCCAGCAGGTGATCCCATTTCCATGCCTTATCCTAAACAAGAAAATTGCGACGATGATACACTCGTTTTCAATGATACAGAACAAGTGAGGTTTAATTTACACGATGAAAGTTGTGCCGTAACAACAACAGGTTCTAACTGGGCATTAAATTCAGCAACAAACCAATTGACCTTTACCTTATTTGATCAGGAGATGAAAGTAAATGTAGCGACATTGACAGAGGATAAGTTAGTAATCAAAGCAAAAGGCGATCAATTTGCTGCCTTGATCCCAATTTTAGTACCCGACTTAGCAGCTGGTTTACCACCAGCACTACTTGCTATGATTGAAGTAGAATTAGAATTTAAAGTACAATTATAACATAAAATCTCCTGCAATGGAGATTTTTTTTGTAATTTAACCTACGAATAAATAATAATTGTTATGTTTTTAATTTTTCTTGTACCTGTATTGATTGTCTTGTTTTTGAGCTTTTTTACAGTTAAACAACAGTCTTCAGCGATTATAGAGCGCTTTGGTAAATTTAATAGTATTCGACACTCTGGGTTACAGTTAAAAATACCCGTAGTGGACCGAATTTCGGGCGTGGTTAATTTGAGAATTCAGCAGTTGGACGTGATGATCGAAACGAAAACCAAGGACAACGTATTCGTTAAACTCAAAGTTTCGGTTCAGTTTAAAGTGATTGCCGATCGCGTGTACGATGCTTTTTATAAATTGGAATACCCGCATGATCAAATTACATCCTATGTTTTTGACGTGGTACGTGCCGAAGTACCCAAGTTAATTTTGGATGATGTTTTCGAGCGAAAAGACAATATCGCCGTAGCTGTAAAGAGAGAACTGAACGAAGCAATGACCACCTATGGTTATGATATTATCAATACGTTAATTACGGATATTGATCCCGACATTCAGGTAAAAAATGCGATGAATCGAATTAATGCCGCAGATCGCGAGAAAGTAGCTGCAGAATACGAAGCAGAAGCAAGTAGAATCCGAATTGTAGCAAAAGCTAAGGCAGAAGCAGAATCGAAGCGCTTGCAAGGACAAGGTATCGCAGATCAACGTCGTGAAATCGCTCAGGGATTAGTTGAAAGTGTGGATGTTTTAAATAAAGTGGGCATTAATTCGCAAGAGGCTTCAGCCTTAATTGTGGTGACACAGCATTATGATACACTTCAAGCAGTGGGTGCAGATTCGAAATCGAATCTAATCTTATTGCCGAATTCTCCAACTGCAGCAAGCGATATGTTGACCAATATGATTACGTCCTTTGCAGCGAGTGGGAAAATTACTGAAATGTCAAATGAAAGACCGTCTAAGCCTACAAAAAAGAATAATGAATCAAACTAGGTTGTTCGATATAACAGGCCTTAAATCGTCTTATTTGAGCTAATTTAGCGAAAGTAGACGAATAATATAAAAATGATAAAACTTGAAGATAGCATCTTCAAGTTTTTTTTTGCAACTAAGTTAAATAAAGCGACCTGCTAGCGAAAGAAGCGAATTGAGCCAACGCAAAAGAGGAGACAACTACCTTCGAGTAGATCTGAGGCAAGTTAGTTGAGGGTATAATGAACAAAAGCTACTAGAAGAACGCTTGAATATTGTTCTTCTAGTAGCTTTTTAGGGGTGAACTGAACGCTTTAGCGCTACGTCATTTTTTATTTCTTGAATTTTCTGCGTACAAAATAACGGAAAATAGACGAGATGATTAAAGTCTGTATGCTACCAGAGCTTTTCAATAGTGAACCCGCAGTACCCAAAGTATTCTTGATTAATTTTTCGGGAGATGCTTCTTCTTTAAGCTGGTCTAAAGCAAGATTAACCTTTTGATAGTGGATTTCTCTCTCTATGCGTAAGATTTGTAGATCGTGATTAATCTGCTCTAAGGATGAATAGCTCTTTCTCATAGTCATATATATTTAAAATCTAATCATTAAAAATAGCTTCTGAAAGCTTTTTAATAAGGGGTCTATCAACAAGGTATTTTCGGCAAGTAAAGACAAGAATACTAATTAATAAATAAAACAAGCCAACATAGAGGAATCCAAGCGATATACTTCCAACGCTCTCCCCTATGGCAAAGGCTGCAAACAGGGATAAAAATAAAAGCGAAAGAAGAAGAAAAACACCAACGACAAAAATTGTCATAAAAATGATAGCTGTCTTTGCTGTAATTTTAAACCCCCACAAACGAACATAGTCAATACTCGTATTGATGTATTGTTCTGAATGTTCTTTAATCTCGCTGAGGTTGTCTTTGATTTCCTGGAATGCCATGCTTTATTTGATATAAAAAGATTATTTTTTTGCGTTTTCAGCTAACTCTTTTCCTTGCTTTTTCAGTTCAGCTAGCTTGTGTTCTAGGGCAGAAATAACCTCATCTCTTTTCTTTCCGGCAGCATTGACAAAATCTTCAATACCATCTTCGAAACTATCAGCCTTTTTGCTAACAACATTTCGCACTTGTTTTTTTAAATCATCAATTTTATCTGATAATTCATCTTTAGACTCATCAAACGATCTTTTAATTTTTTTTCTCGTTTTCTTTCCTTCATCAGGAGCGAAAAGTATTCCAATACCTACTCCTATTGCTGCCCCAGCTACTAAAGCTGCTAATGTACTTCCTAAACGATCTGACATACTTATTAAGTTTTATGGTTATCTCATAAAGTTAATAAAAAAAGGTGTTTTTGATCGTTAATATAACGTTAAAAACACCTTTTTTTTACTGTATTGTTAATAAAATTAATTTTGATCTAGCTTCGCCCAAGTATCTCTAAGCCCTACGGTTTTGTTAAATACAAGGTGATCTGCTGTACTGTCTTTGTCCACACAGAAATAACCCATGCGTTGAAATTGGAACTTATCCCCAGCTTTTACTTCGCGTAAACTAGGTTCTAAATATCCTTTGACTAAGCTTAAAGAATTCGGGTTGATGAAGGCTAAAAAGTCTACCTCTTTATTGCCATCTGGATTTTCATTGATAAACAAACGATCGTATACGCGAATCTCTGCCTCTACTGCATGTGGTATAGAAACCCAGTGAATGGTTCCTTTTACTTTGCGTTTGCTTGCCTCTGTTCCACTTCCACTGCGACTCTCTGGATCATAACTTACGTGTATCTCTGTAATATTTCCTTCTTCGTCTTTGATTACGCTTTCTCCTTTGATGATATAGGCGTTTTTAAGGCGAACTTCTTTTCCTAAAGTCAAACGGAAGAATTTGCTGTTTGCTTCCTCTTTAAAGTCTTCTCTTTCAATGTACAATTCTCTTGAAAAAGGAACTTTTCTAAAAGTCATTACTTCTTCTTCCGGATTGTTTTCAGCATCTAACCACTCCTCTTGTCCTTCTGGGTAGTTGGTAATAACCAATTTTACAGGATCTAAAACAGCCATCACACGAGGTGCTATTTTATTTAAATCCTCACGTACACAGAATTCCAATAAGGAAACGTCAATTAAGTTATCTCGTTTGGCAATTCCAATAGTGTCTGCATAATTTCGGATCGAAGCAGGCGTATATCCCCTTCTTCTCAATCCAGAAATCGTTGACATTCTCGGATCATCCCATCCTGTAACATGCCCTTCTGCTACGAGTTTCGCTAGTTTTCGCTTACTTACAACGGTATGCGATAGATTTCTACGGGCGAATTCGCGTTGTTTCGGACGAATATGCTCCTCCTCTACCACTTGATCTAAGAACCAATCGTATAATTCACGGTGAGGTAAAAACTCCAAGGTACAGAACGAGTGCGAAATACTTTCTAAGTAATCACTTTCTCCATGTGCCCAGTCATACATGGGATATATGCACCAATCGTTTTTTGTACGGTGGTGTGTCGCATTGATGATGCGATACATGATTGGATCGCGCATCAACATATTGGTATGTGCCATGTCGATTTTAGCGCGTAAAATATGCGTGCCTTCTGCAAATTCTCCTTTTTTCATTCGTTCGAATAAATCTAGGTTTTCGGCTACAGTTCTATCTCGATACGGACTATTAACTCCTGCTGTTGTCGGTGTACCCTTTTGTTGAGCCATAACTTCAGAAGATTGGCTATCTACATAGGCCTTGCCTTCTTTAATCATTTGCACAGCCCAATCGTATAGTTGCTGGAAATAATCCGATGCATACACTTCATTTGCCCATTGATATCCTAGCCATTCTACATCGTATTTGATTGCGTCAACAAATTCCTGTTCTTCTTTTGAGGGATTCGTATCGTCAAAACGCAAGTTTACTGGCGCATTGTACTTCAATCCCAATCCAAAGTTTAAACAAATAGAACTCGCATGACCTACGTGTAAATAACCATTAGGCTCAGGCGGAAAACGGAAATGTAGTTTTTCTGTTGGCAAGCCATTTTTTAAATCTTCTTCAATGATTTGCTCAATAAAATTTAATGATTTCTCTTTTGTTGACATGGATATAAATATTATAACTACAAAGGTATCAAAAAACTAAACAATTTCGATGTACTTTACCTGGACAAAAGGCGATATCTAACTAAAAATAATCGTATTTTTATCTTTTAATCTAAAAGAAGGTTTTTTATGGGGATTATTAGACTCAATAATATTCGAACATTTTCGTTTCACGGTTGCATGCCAGAAGAGGCTAAAATAGGATCAGAATATCGCGTAGATATTACCGCAGCAGGCGATTTTAGAGATGCAGCAGCAACAGATGAACTCGTAAATGCTATTGATTATGTTCAATTGAATCAAATTGTCAAAGAAGAAATGGACAAGCGTTCGAAATTATTAGAAACGGTTGTGCAGCGTATTATTGATCGAATCTTGTTAGAAATCAAGTTAGTGGAGAAGGTAACTGTAGCGGTTTCGAAAATTAATCCACCAATTGGAGGAGATGTTGAATACGTAACTGTTGAAATGCAGGGAGTTAGATAGTTTTCTGATTGTTGGAGGTAAAAAACTCACTAAATTGGTTTTTAAATTTAAAAAATAGTAGTAAGTTTGCATCCAATTAAAGGATACGGCATCGTGTCCGAGTGGCTAGGAAGCGGTCTGCAAAACCGTCTACAGCGGTTCGAATCCGCTCGATGCCTCAGAAAAAAGGATAGCATTTGCTATCCTTTTTTTTTGGAAAAGAGAAATGAGAAAAGAGAAATGAGAAATAAGTGTTTGTGTAAGGATTACGCACCACGGATTACGGTTTACTTTTTTTGTTAACAGTTGACGGTGTACGGTTTTTCACCCATCTCCCATCACCCATCACCCATAACTATATAATTATCACTAGGATATAAATAAAATTCGTTTTTATCTAAAAAAAGTAGTCAAAACTATTGACAGATTGAATTTTTGCCGTATATTTGCACTCACGATACCGAAAGCGGGGTGTAGCGTAGCCCGGTCATCGCGCCTGGTTTGGGACCAGGAGGTCGCAGGTTCGAATCCTGCCACCCCGACTTACTAAAAGCTCTAACGAAAGTTAGGGCTTTTTTTGTTTAGTTTACATTCACCATTCACCATTCACTACTTACCATTCACCACTCACTACTCACTACTCACCACTTACCATTTACCATTTACTACTTACGGTTTACGTATCACTATAAAGTAAAAAAGGATAGCGAAGCTATCCTTTTTTACTTTCGTTCCAATTTTACTTTCGTTCCAATCGAGGGATTGGCAAGTTTAATTCTTGATCGGAGGTGGGAATAAAGGCTTTTACCATGATTACCAGTCCAAATATCATTAATAATACACTGCTTATTTTCTTTACTTTTAAAATGTTCTCGGCTGTTAACTTCTTGCGCAGTTGTTTAGCTAGGAGAATTTTGAATACATCTGTTACAAAATAGGCGGCAATAGCGAATAAGAAGAACAAAAACATGCGTTCGGTATCCATGTCCATCTTAGGGCCTAATGTGATGATAATTGCCAGCCAAAAGCCCAAAACCCCTACATTAATAAAGTTGAGTAGAAAGCCCTTGACAAAGAGGTTCAAATATTCTCTTTTTAAGTTGGGTGGAGCAATTTGGATCGTGTGAACTTGTACTTTTTTGAGCTTGACAAAGGAAATAATCCCATAGGTCAACATCAATAATCCTCCAAATATAAATAGAGCGGGTTCGTCTTTAATCGAATTAATCAAGCGAAAGCTACTAAAAAAGGCAATGGAGAAAAATAGAGCATCTGCGAGAATTACGCCCATATCAAAAGCGAGAGCTGCTCGAATTCCCCTTGTAATACTCGTCTCAATAAGAATAAAAAATACAGGACCAATCATGAAGCTTAGGAAAAAACCTAAGGTCACCCCTGTAAGTAAGTCATCGATCATTTACCACAATTAAAAATGCCAATATAGTTTATATATTGGCACCTATGTTTATTACCTACTGCAAGGTACAGCTTTTTATGACAATTGAATAAGAAAAAAATAAATACTTTTATTCCTCCTTTTTGATACTTCCGCCCATGACCACTTTTTCATTGATTTGTTTCGGGCCACCAAAGATGATGATTTCGCCACCAGCTCTAGTTTTAGCGTCTACTAAATCCGTTGCATTGACTTTGGCAATACCACCAGCATTTACGGTCACTTCAGTCTGTTTACTGACTAGTTTTTCATTGTAAACCGTAGCGCCCGCATTGGCTAAAATATCTTGTGTAGTCGTTTTTCCCGTTAAGGTAATCGTTCCACCCGTATAGCTGCGTACAATCAGTTTTTCTGCCTTTACTTTTAAATCAACAGAAGCACCCGTTTTGCTGTGGATTCGCAAGTTTGTTGCTTGAACTACGTCGTTGCTTTCAATACTAGCTCCTTCTTCAGCTATGATCTCTTCAAGGGCTTTGTAGTACAGTTTTACCTTGGTATTACTTCCTTGAAAACTGTTGCTGAAATTCATTTTGATTTTCAAGTATCCATTTTTGTTTACAAAGGTCACCTCATTGGTATTACTTCCAGAAACTTCCATTTTAGTTTCTTTGGCCGGAATCAACGTCAGTTCTATTTTGTCAAAAACATTTACACTAGTAAACTCCCCTACTTCTTTGACATCTTGAGCAAAACCAAAGGTTCCGCATAATGCAATAAATAATACAGCAATTTTTTTCATCTTAGCTTAGTTTTTGTATGTAATTAAAGTCCAATTGTTTCTTAACCAAATCTGCATTTTTAACTGAAACAACCACCGTATCACCCAATTGAAGTGTGTTATTTGTAGCTTGTCCAAGTAAAGCATATTGTTTTTCGTCATAGACGTAGTAATCTTCTTTAATTTCGCGTATGCGCACCATGCCTTCGCATTTGTTTTCGATGATTTCCACATAAATACCCCATTCCGTCACACCAGAAATAACACCAACGAAAGACTTGTCTTTTTGGTCTTGCATATACTTCACTTGCATGTATTTAATGCTATCGCGTTCAGCGTTTGCTGCTAGGCTTTCCATCGCTGAACAGTGCTTGCATTTCGTTTCGTATTCCTCTGCATTCGCTGAATTTCCACCGTGTAAATAGAATTCCAACAAACGGTGCACCATAACGTCTGGATAACGTCGAATAGGCGATGTAAAGTGAGAGTAGTAATCAAAAGCTAAACCGTAGTGCCCGATATTCTGTGTGGAATAGCTCGCTTTACTCATGCTTCGAATCGCTAGCGTATCGACTAAGTTTTGTTCTTTTTTACCCTGTACATTTTTCAGTAATTCATTTAAGGATTTGGAAATCGTATCTCTGGATTTAAAATTCAAGGAATGACCAAATCTCGAAATAACGGCTTGCAACCCAAATAATTTATCTTGATCGGGCTCATCGTGAATACGATACACAAAGGTTTTCTTCTGTTTACCAATAAATTCTGATACTTTTCGATTCGCCAAAAGCATGAATTCTTCAATCAAGTGATTGGCTTCTTTTGCTTCTTTAAAGAAAACGCCTACAGGCTCACTTTCACTGTTCAAGTTGAATTTTACCTCTACCTTATCAAAAGAAATCGCTCCAGCTTTCATTCGTTTTTGACGCAAGATAATAGCCAAGCGATTTAGCGTTAGTACGGCATGAGCGACTTCTTCACTCACTTCTTGTGCTTCTCCAGTTATAGAAATAGCTTCTGGAATGGTGCGGTCTTGCGTTTCGATAATGTATTGCGCCTCTTCATAGGCCATACGTTGATCAGAATGCGTTACCGTACGACCAAACCAAGCGTTTACTAACTCGCCTTTTGGATTCATTTCGAACACGGCTGAGAAGGTATATTTATCCTCATGAGGACGAAGGGAACAAGCGAAATTGGATAATACTTCGGGTAGCATGGGAACAGTACGATCCACTAAATACACAGAAGTTGCGCGGTGATACGCTTCATCATCTAAAATCGTTCCTTCTTGTACGTAGTGGGATACATCGGCAATGTGAACTCCAATTTCATGGTTTCCGTTCTCTAAGGTTTGGAAAGATAAAGCATCGTCAAAATCTTTGGCGTCTTTTGGGTCAATCGTAAAAGTCAATACCTCACGCATATCACGGCGTTTGGCTACTTCTTCTTCCTGAATAGACGTATCGAGTTTGTTTGCAAACTCTTCTACTTCTTTTGGAAATTCACTAGGAAGTCCATATTCAGCTAAAATAGCGTGGATTTCCGTATTGTGCTCTCCTTGTTTACCCAATACTTTGACTACCTTTCCAAAAGGACTATCTGCTTTCTCTGGCCAATCTTCTAAATCAACCAAAACAACATCTCCAGGTTGTGCATCTAAGAATTTGTCTTTGGGAATAAAAATATCCGTATACATCTTTGCATCGGCTGTGGTCACAAAAGCAAAGTTTTTCTGGATCTCAATCACCCCAACAAATTGCGTACGGTGACGCTCTAATACCTCAACAACCTCAGCTTCTGGTTTTCGGCCTTTGCGCTTGTTGTAGATGTAAGCCTTAACCAAATCCCCATCTAGGGCTTTGTTTAGGTTGTTGGTCGGGATGAAAACATCCTCTTCTAGTTCCTCACTCACCAAATACGCCGTTTTTCGACTCGTCATATCGATGTGTCCTTCTACGTAATTTGCTTTTGGAACAAATCGGAATTTCCCAACCTCTACTTCTTCGATTAACGTTTTGGAAAGTAAGAATTTAAGTTCTTTAATAATTTCGTTTCTGCCTTGAGTATCTACTACTTCTAATTGGGCAGCTACTTGTTTATAGTTAAAAGATTTACTGGGATTCTTCCCTAAAAATTTTAAAATCTTATTCGAAAAATCAAATTGTTTTTTCTTTTTATGTCTAATTTTTTTTGCCATTTTTTTGTTTTTTTTCCACCCTAAAGGGGTATGGAAAGTTGTTTAAATGTACGAAATACTCTTTATTCTAAGGAATAAAAGGCTATTTTTTGTGTTATTATTGTGAATTACAAGGACTAAAAAGTGTGCTAATCTCAACTATATCAACCTATAGTTTTTCATTTTTTGGTAAAGGAAACAAGAAGAATCGGTCGAGGTCTAAGTCTTTTCAATCGATTTCTACTTGGTTTTATTCCTTCAAAAGTGTAATTCATTCGGAAAACTGAGGTCAAAAGTATTTCTTTTTTCTCATTTAGACGGCATTTATTTCTTTTTTCTATACTGAGGACTTGATTTTGAGAATTAAATCAGGGATAATTCTTTCCCTTTGGTTTGTTTTTTGGTTAGGTTTGAGCAGTACGTGCTTCGACAAAACTTCAAGAATGCTTCGAGTTTATATGGATAATCTAAGGTTTTGTCGAAGGATACTCGAAGAATACTCGAAGCATACTCAAAGCATACTCAAAGGATATTGGTAGGATTTTGGGTGAAGTGTGGGGTGGTGTGTGAAATAAACAGGCTTAGGGTTGGGATTATTTTACAACAAAGATCTTGTTAGTTGCGAGAAGATAATTGTAAAGGGGGAAAACCTTTCCTTTTTTTTTGTACATTAGAAAACCAACCAATAAAAAACGAAAACGAAGAATGAAAGCAATATCCTATGTGCATGGCGCCTCTAGTATTCCGTTGTTAGGAGAAACAATAGGAGAAAATTTAAGAAAAATAACAGCATTATATCCAGATAACGAAGCCTTAATCAGTGCGCATCAAGCGTATAGAGCAACCTATCGCGAGTTTTATCAACAGACAGGGCAAGTGGCTCGAGCGCTTTTGGCTTTGCAGATTGAAAAAGGAGATCGCGTAGGGATTTGGGCGCCCAATTGTTATGAATGGGTGCTCTTACAATATGCAACGGCGCGAATTGGGGTGATATTGGTCAACTTGAATCCAGCCTACCGTGCACACGAATTAGAGTTTGCGGTAAATCAGTCCGAAATAAAAGCCATCATCTCGGCGGAGTCTTATCGAACGAGTGATTATCGAAAGATGATTTCCATGGTGCGCGAAGATTGTCCATCCCTACAGGAAGTTGTTTTTCTCGGGGAAGAATGGGACAATTTTGTGGCTCAAGGCAAGGAAATCGATGCAGCCGTATTGGCCGAATTAGAAGCATCGGTTCAGTTTGGCGAAGCCGTTAATATTCAATATACATCAGGAACAACGGGGTTCCCTAAAGGAGTGACGCTAACGCATCACAATATCCTAAACAACGGGTATTTTATTGGCGTACGATTAAAATATACTGCGGAGGATCGCGTGTGTATTCCCGTGCCTTTTTACCACTGTTTTGGTATGGTGATTGGCAACTTGTGTTGTACGTCCCATGGCGCAACCATTGTTATTCCCAATGATAGTTTTGATCCTGCAAAAACGTTGGAAGTGGTAGAAAGAGAAAAGTGTACTTCCCTTTATGGCGTGCCGACGATGTTTATTGCTGAACTGCAATTGCCCAATTTTAAGCAGTATGATTTATCGTCCTTGCGCACAGGTGTAATGGCGGGATCATTGTGTCCAGAACACGTGATGAAACGCGTGAAAACGGAAATGAATATGGATGAGATCAGTATTTGTTATGGCATGACAGAAACTTCACCTGTATCTACACAAACCCATATAGGTATTGATATTAAGAAACAAGTAAGTACAGTCGGAACCGTGCAAGATCACTTGGAGATAAAAATTGTCGATCCTGAAACGGGAGGTATTGTGCCGCGCGGTGAAGCTGGTGAGTTGTGTACGCGTGGGTACTCTGTTATGTTGAAATACTGGAATAACCGCACCTTAACTGCGGAAGTACTCGATGAAAATCGATGGATGCATACGGGAGATTTAGCGACCATGGATGAGGAGGGGTTCATTGCTATCACAGGGCGAATAAAAGATTTGATCATTCGTGGGGGAGAGAATATCTCACCTAAATGGATTGAAGATTTCTTGTACACTCATCCTGATGTAGCTGATGTACAGGTAATTGGGGTGCCAAGTGAGAAGTACGGAGAAGAAGTGATGGCATGGATCATCCTCAAAGAAGGAAAAACCGCGACAGGAGAGAGCATGCGTGAATTCTGTGATCAGAAGATTGCCCATTACCGCATTCCCAAGTATTGGAAATTCGTTTCTTCTTTTCCGATGACGATTTCAGGAAAAGTTAGAAAGGTGGAAATGCGCCAAATAGCTGTAGAAGAATTAGGATTATAAAAGGCAAAAGTTTTACCTTTGTAGGGAACACAAACACAACGAAAAAAATGAAAATAGCAATTGGAAATGATCATGCTGGGCCAGCGTATAAAAAGGCCATTGTCGATTTTTTACAAGCCAAGGGATATGAGGTAACAAACTATGGAACAGATCGTTTTGATTCTGTAGATTATCCTGATTTTGGACATCAAGTAGCCACAGCGGTGGAAAACGGAAGCGTAGATTTCGGAATTGTTATTTGTGGAAGTGGAAATGGAATTGCCATGTCAGCAAACAAACACCAAGGGGTGCGTTGTGCGTTGTGTTGGACCAAAGAAAT
The DNA here is from genome assembly GCF_050522745.1 of Myroides sp. C15-4. Classification (NCBI taxonomy): domain Bacteria; kingdom Pseudomonadati; phylum Bacteroidota; class Flavobacteriia; order Flavobacteriales; family Flavobacteriaceae; genus Myroides; species Myroides sp. C15-4. Next base: position 47,143 of record NZ_JBMVQX010000007.1, read on the forward strand.
TGCCGAATTGGCGCGTTTGCACAATGATGCAAATGTCATCAGTATTCCTGCGCGTTTTACTTCGATTGAGCAAGCTGTTGCCATGGTAGAAACTTTTTTAGCAACCGCTTTTGAAGGGGGAAGACACGCTAATCGCGTGAATAAAATTGCTTGTTCGTAAGATAACAGCTACATAAAAAATAAAGAAAAGGTATTTACGCAAGTAAATGCCTTTTTTTATAGTTTAAAAGGAAGATCTAACCTGAGAATGTATAGTTGAATAAAAAGGAGAAGTAGTATATTTGTTATAGGAATGTTATTTTAGAAAGCTATGGCACAAATAAAAGTAAAGAATTTTGGTCCCATTCGAGGTGGTTTAATGGAGGGTGATGGATGGATGGAGGTAGCAAAAGTTACTGTTTTTATTGGAAACCAAGGATCGGGAAAAAGCACGATTGCCAAGTTAATTTCAACGTTTTCTTGGTTAGAAAAGGCTATTGTCAAAGGAGAAGTTTCAAAAGATGGTTATAGTATAGCAGATTTTAAAGCGCGTTTAGACTATCAAAATATAGCAGATTATCTTATTGATAAGAATGGAATTTATTCTGAAATTGAGTATAAAGGGGAAGCATTGCATTTTCATTTGAGTAAAAATAAGATAGAGATTAATCTATTAGACAAGGGAGTGTTCGATAGCCCTAAAATTATGTATGTACCCTCTGATCGAAATATCATTAGTGCAGTAGATAACATTAGAACTCTAACAGGATTACCTCGTACCCTCTATACTTTTGCTGATGAATTTTTTAAAGCGGTTGACAAAGTAGAAAAAAAGAGTCTATTACCTATCAACAATGTAGCATTTGAGTACGACAGTTTTACACAAAAATCATATATCAAAGAAGAGGATTATAAGCTAAAATTGTCTAGCGCATCTAGTGGTTTTCAAGCATTAGTACCCTTATATATTGTCTCGTCTTATCTTTCTAAGTTAGTGAGAGAAGTACAAGGTGAGCGAGATCTAAATTTCTTTTTAAATAGTGATTATTTTAGTTTAAATGAGAGAATGAAATTAGAAAAGGAATTAAATGAGGCGATTAAAAAAGAAATTTTTTCCAGTGAAATAAATGATAAAGTAAATATAAATGAAGTTTTAGTACGTAATATCCTGAATTCGTCCCTTGTAGAACGATTAGATAAAGTACAAAGTAAAATTTTAAAAAAATATATCTATTCTTATTTTTTCAACATAGTAGAAGAACCCGAACAAAATTTATATCCAACTTCTCAGCGAAAAATAGTCAATAGCTTGGTGGAGTTTGTCAATGATTTACCAAAGAATAAGCTGGTTTTGACCACACATAGTCCTTATCTAATTAACTACCTCATTTTAGCAGTAAAGGCACAACAAGTTGCGCGTTTATTTAAAGAGGGCGATGAAAAATTGCAGCAAGTTTTTGAGATTGTTCCAGTGAAATCTTTATTGAGTGAAGAGGATGTGATCGTATATGAATTAAGTGAAAAAGACGGGAGCATCTCTCGCTTAGAAACTTATCAAGGGATGCCTTCTGATGAGAATTGGTTGAATAAAGAGTTAGAAGAGTTTAATGACTTGTTTATGGATTTGTTGGAGATTGAAAATAAGAACCGCCATGCATAGTTTTGATGATTTTGAAATCAGTTTTAGTTCTGAGCATGAAATCTTTGGTTTGTGTGATAATGAGAATAATGAGGAGTATGCTTATTTAGATGAAGAAAATGGAGAAAATTGGATTGCAACAGTACACAATGTACATCAAGAAGAAGTTTTTTTTTACCCTATCGATCACTGTGGTTTGATTCCACCTTTACCTAATGGACAGGACGCTAAGCAGTGTGATGGTCTTTTAAATTATGGGGATAGTATCGCCTTTGTTGAATTGAAAAGCAGAAGTGATCATGAATCCCGAAAATGGATTAATGAAGCAGAAGAACAGCTAAAGGTGACGATTGCTTATTTTATGCAGTTTGGATTTATTGCTGAAAGGAGAAATAAAAACGCTTATATAGTTAACAAACAAAGACCCAGAGCGCATCGTTCTCAAGTAGAAAGAGCAGGTAGGTTTGAAAAAGAAACAGGTTTCTTGTTGCGAATAAAGGCCAATATTTCTACAGATGAAAGATTTAGTAGAGAAACTAGAAGATAAAGAAAAGGTATTTACGCAAGTAAATGCCTTTTTTGTCTTTGCTATTTTGTTTACCGTTTAAACAACGCAAAAAACAAAACCACCTGTATAATAAATACAGCGTAAAACTTCAATTTAAAACTTTGCTTGGCATTTTTGTGGCGCAACTGCCGCATGGCTAGCCATCCGCCAGGACTACCCCCTAAGAAACAAAGGGTCAATAAATTCTTTTCTGAAATTCGATTCTTGTGTTTTTGCGCTCGCTCTTTGTCTATTTTAAACATAGAGTAGGTGATGTAGTTGATGGCAAAAAGGTAAAAGAATAAAAACTTCATCTCATTTATTTATTGGCGCAAAGGTAGTATTTTAGCTATTCTTAAAATAATATATTATGACGTTGATTCATTTTATTCAACAAGCTGTAGACGCTTCTACCAAAAGTATTGAAAATACGTTAGGCTTGTTAGATGAAGCTTGTACGATTCCCTTTATTGCTCGCTATAGAAAAGATAGAACTGGAAATTTAGATGAGGTGGCCATTGAAAAGATTGCGAAGTACCGCGATCTTTACGTGGGTATTGTCAAGCGCAAAGAATCTATTTTAGCTTCGATTGAAGAGCAAGGGAAGCTCACAGATGAATTGCGTGCTAGGATTCAGCAGAGCTTTGATTTAGTTGAGATAGAGGATTTGTACTTGCCGTATAAGAAAACGCGTAAAACAAAGGCAGATACAGCAAGAGCACTTGGTTTAGAGCCTTTGGCAAAAATAATTATGGCGCAAAATGCGACAGATATTGAAGCCATTGCAAGTAAATACATCACGAAGGAGGTAGAAGATGAGAACAAAGCCATTCAAGGAGCTTGTGATATTATTGCCGAATGGATCAATGAACACCTGTATATCCGCAAGGCGTTGAGGAGAAAATTCCAACGAGAAGCCGTTGTGGCTACGAAAGTGGTCAAGGCGAAAGCAGAAGAGGAAGGCGCGCAGAAGTTCGAACAGTACTTCGATTGGTCTGAGCCGCTATACAAGATTCCCGCTCACCGATTATTAGCCATTTTACGTGCGGAAAAAGAGGGGTATATCCGCATGAATATTGCTGTAGACAAAGAAGATGCGCTTCAGTTTATGGAGCAGACAATTATAAAAAGCAAAGGAGAGGCTGCGCCCTACTTACAAAAGGCAGTAGCGGATAGTTATAAGCGCTTATTAGAACCCGCCTTGTCCAATGAAGTACTGGGTGAGGCTAAAGCCAAAGCAGATGGCAACTCTATTGCCGTTTTTTCCGATAATCTCGCGCAATTGTTATTGGCGGCTCCTTTGGGAGAAAAGCGCATTTTAGCGATTGATCCAGGCTATAAAACAGGTTGTAAAATTGTGTGTTTAGATGAAAATGGCAATTTGTTGTACAATGAGACAATTTATCCACATCCCCCACAAAAAGACAGCGCTATTGCGATGAAAAAAGTGCGTTCTATGGTTAATTCTTATCGCATTGAAGCCATTGCCATAGGAAACGGTACAGCCTCGAGGGAAACCGAGTTTTTTATCAAGAAAATAGCCTTTGATAAGCCTGTTCAGGTCTTTGTGGTTAACGAAGCAGGAGCCTCGGTCTATTCGGCTTCAAAAATAGCTCGAGAAGAGTTTCCTAATTACGATGTAACGGTGCGCGGAGCCGTGTCTATTGGAAGACGCTTGGCGGATCCTTTAGCAGAACTGGTGAAAATTGATCCCAAGTCAATTGGAGTAGGACAATACCAACATGATGTTGATCAAACCCTGCTGAAAAGCGAGTTGGATACTGTTGTGATGAAGTGCGTAAACAAAGTAGGTATTAACATCAATACCGCAAGTAAGTCTTTGTTGAGCTATGTATCGGGAATAGGAGAGAAAATGGCGGAAAACATCGTACAGTATCGCGCAGAACACGGGGCATTTACGTCTCGTGCAACCTTAAAAAAGGTACCGCGATTAGGAGAAAAGGCCTATCAGCAAGCGGCGGCATTTATTCGAATTAAAAATGCAGAACATCCTTTGGACGATTCAGCTGTACATCCAGAAGCCTATCCTGTGGTGGAAAAAATGGCTAAAGATTTAAAAGTAACCGTGGATACTTTAATTTCAAATAAAGAAGCCATTGCTCAAATTGATTTAAAAAAATATGAAACCGCTGATATTGGTGTTTTAACATTAACGGATATTTTAAAAGAATTGGAAAAACCAGGACTAGACCCGCGTAAAGCAGCAAAAGTCTTTGAATTTGATCCTACGGTAAAACAAATGTCCGATTTGAAAATTGGACAAGTATTGCCTGGTATCGTCAATAATATCACCAATTTTGGGTGCTTTGTCGATGTGGGAATCAAAGAAAGTGGGCTGGTTCACATCTCTCAACTAAAAGAAGGATTTGTTTCGGACGTGAATGAAGTAGTGAAATTACACCAACATGTTCAAGTGAAAGTGGTCGATGTAGATGCTGCAAAAAAACGCATTCAACTCTCGATGATCTTGTAATTTTTAAAATAAGAACACACTTTGGCATAGTCTTTGTTTTTAAATTTAAAGAAAACGAAAATACGTGTTATTTGAAAAAGAAATAAGGTTAAGTTAAGTAGTGTTTTTATTATGTTTTATAAGTGAGGTGCCTGTTAAACGTTGTTTTAACGGGCACTTTTTTTATGTTCCAAGCAACCATAAAAAATGCGTTATACTTGTAAGTATAACGCATGTAAATATCGAGATCTAAATGGATTATTCTGATTTAGAATTGTCTTCTTTTGTAGGTTCTTTCTTAGTTGTCGGTTGACTGTTTTCGTCCTTCGTAGCATCCTTGAATTCCTTAATCCCTGTCCCTAATCCTTTCATTAATTCCGGAATTTTCTTACCACCAAATAATAATAAAATTAAGGCAACGATAATAATTATTTGCCATGGTCCAACCATTCCTAAAAAAATATGTAATGAGTTCATATTATTTTGTTTGAAGATTTTAATAAAAACAAATATAGGAAGAAAAACTGATTCCCTTTATTGGAAGATTCTATTATTTAACTTTTAGATCAGTAATATTAACATTATGACCCTTTTAATATGTGAATAAAAGCAAAAAAGAGAAGAAGTCAATTTTTTTAATGTTTATATTTGTGTGGAAAACGAATAGCTTATGTCTAAGAAAGGACTTCAATGGAAAAAGTGGAAGAAAAGACTTCTTGATAAATATAGAGTAGTAGTAGTGAACGATCGAACGTTTGAGGATATTAGTTCGTTTAAGCTAAATCTATTGAATGTTGTGGGGGCTATAACAACCATTGTCTTTCTGTTGCTCGTTTCTAATGTGATTTTGTTGATCGTTACCCCGCTGAAAGAATATATACCGGGTTATTCCTCTTCGGAGTTAAAGCAAAAATCGGTGGATTTGGCTCTGCGTGTCGATTCCTTGGAATCAGAGATAAAAAAGAATGAGCAATATGTTGCCGCCGTGAAGCGGGTATTGTTAGGCGATGTTGAAATAACAGCAGCAAGCGTAGATTCTTTGATAAAAACGGAAACGCCATTACACGCCATCGAACATACCCAACCCAGTGAAAAAGATATAGAACTTCGCGACTATGTAAGAAGAGAAGATAAATACAACTTATTTACCAATGCTGAGGCAAGAGTAACCATGGTTCTTTTCTCGCCTATTGAAGGAACAATCATGCGAAAATACGATCCAAAATCTTCGCATTTTGGTATTGATTTTGCAGCAACAAAAAACGCTTTAGTCAAAGCAGTTGCCAAGGGGACCGTTATATTTGTCGATTGGACGATTAATGATGGCTATACGGTGATTGTCTTACACGAAGAAGGGCTAAGCTCAATTTACAAACACTTGTCTTCGTTGACGAAGAGTAAATACGAAACGGTTCAAGCGGGAGACGTGCTAGGACTGTACAACCAAGAGGGTACAACGGGAAAGGTTAGTCAATCTTATATGCACTTTGAATTGTGGAAAGACAATTATCCCTTAGATGCTCAATTATTTATCGATTTAGAATAAACACAATATGTCTGTAAAATCTTTTGGAGCAAAGTTATTTGCTTCTATCATCCATAAAAAAACGCAAAAGTGGCTTAAAAATCCGGAGCAAACCCAAGCAAAAGTCTTGGCTGCTTTAGTCGCACAAGCGAAGCACACTGCTTTTGGAAAAGATCACCATTTTGAGTTAATCCAAGATGCACAGACCTTTGCTCAGCAAGTACCTGTTCGCGATTACGAAGGCTTAAAACCCTATGTTGATCGCGTAGTAAAGGGAGAGGAAGATGTGCTGTGGAAAGGCAAACCTTTATACTTTGCTAAAACCTCGGGAACAACCTCTGGCGCTAAGTATATTCCCCTGACCAAAGAGTCCATGCCCTACCATATTGAAGCAGCGCGAAATGCGATTTTAGCTTATATTCACGAAACGGGAATAGCTGATTTTGTTGATGGCAAGATGATTTTCTTACAAGGAAGTCCTATTCTTGAACAAGTGAATGGAATTAATCTAGGACGATTGTCAGGTATTGTGGCGCATTATGTACCCGCTTATCTGCAAAAAAATAGATTGCCCAGTTGGGAAACTAATTGCATTGAGGATTGGGAAACTAAAGTTGACACCATCGTAGAAGAAACGGTGCATGAAAATATGACCGTGATATCGGGAATTCCCAGCTGGATTCAAATGTATTTTGAACGGTTAAAAAACAGGGAAGGCAAAAGCGTAGGGGAGATTTTTAAGCAGTTTAATTTGTTTATCTATGGCGGGGTTAATTTTGAACCCTATCGCGCCAAATTTGAACAGCTAATTGGGAGAAGAGTACCGTCAATTGAACTGTTTCCCGCATCAGAAGGCTTTTTTGCCTACCAAGATTCACAAAAAGAAAAGGGGTTATTGCTGCTGTTGAATGCAGGGATCTTTTATGAATTTATCAAAGTAGAAGAGTTCTTTTCAGATCATCCTAAGCGTTATACCATAGGTGAGGTAGAAATAGGGGTTAATTATGTACTTTTAATTTCCACAAATGCAGGCTTATGGGGATATAATATTGGAGATACCGTGCAATTTGTCAATCTGAAACCACATCGTATCGTTGTTTCAGGGCGAATTAAGCATTTCATTTCCGCCTTTGGCGAACACGTGATTGGCAAGGAAGTTGAAACGGCTTTACAAGAAGCGATGGAAGGGACAGACGTCCAAGTCAATGAATTTACTGTTGCGCCTCAAATTAACCCCACGGAAGGATTGCCCTATCACGAATGGTTTATCGAATTTGGACAAGCACCCGAAAATATGGAGGCGTTTGCCTTGTGCATCGATCAGGCCTTGCGCAAGCAAAATGTGTATTACGATGATTTAATCGTTGGAAAAGTATTGCGTACGCTCGTGATTCGATCGGTACAACAAGAGGGATTCCAAGCCTATATGAAGAGCATTGGGAAATTAGGTGGACAAAATAAATTGCCGAGATTAAGCAATGACAGAAGCATTGCAGATCAATTAAAAATAGACTAGAATTCAAGAAAGAAAAATGAGGACTATGAGAGAGATTAAAAATATTTCAAGAACAAGAGCGCAGGTATCATCTGCAGCGATTGAGCGCATTTATATTACGATGCGTCATTTGTTTAACAGAGGATTCTACAAACCTATGGGGGTGTCTGGAGATACACTCAGAGAAGCATTATTAGAATTGCGACCAGAAATATATGGTACAATTGCAGAAGAAAAGGCAGAATTAGATGGATTACTCTATGTTATTGAACGATTGCCTATTGGTATAGAGGAATGTAGATACATCAATTTAACCTCAGATGAAGGCTATTCCTTTTCCCATTTTCAAGCGATCGTACCGCCAAAAAGAAGAAGAAATTGCTATCGCATTGACGAAGAGCAAATGAATATTGAAATTACGCGTGGACGTTCGGACATTTATGATGTTTTAACGCATTTGACTTTCATTTTTATCGAGTCACATAAAATCAAAAACCGCGTGTTAATAGCGGAAGATGGACGCGTAACGCGCGATTGGCAAAAAATTGAAAAAGCAGCCAAGCAAACAGAAGTACTTGAATTACAAGAAAAAGAAGTAACGATCTCGCACTTAGCTAATGTGTTAGGACGTTCGTTTGCGGAAGTAGTAACCGTGTATGAAAAATTTGCTATTCCAGAAAATCCCGATCGATTTTTAGATGTGATCTATTGGTTAGGGAAACTCGCTATTGAAGAAGAAGTAGAACACGACAAGCGAACGATTACTTTTAGTCCTTTGTTGCGCGAGCGACTAGGCCATCACATTTACGGCGAAATTTGGTCAGACCGCATCAAGAATGTATTGGTTGAAAAAGGACTTGTAGAACGTCCGATTCACATCATTAGCGCCAATATGCACAGCGTGATGAATTCTATTTTTGCTCCTTTTGTGATGCAAGGAGAGCTAGAGGTATCGGAAGAAGTAGAAATCTATGAAGAGTTGAGTAAGCCTGAAAACAAGGCCTTACGCAATATGGTTCGCGAACGCGCTGAAAGAGAAGGCATGGTCTTTTTGTCAGACGATTCGGGAACTAATATTGATGTGCAAATCTTCGATACCGCAAAAATCGATTTCAAACAAACCAACTTTGCCAAGGCGAATTTTGAAGGTGATTATCCCGTGATCATTGTGATGGACTACGCTTTTGGAGAACAAGCCTATGAAACGATAGATGAATTGCTTAAACCGTATAAAAAAGAGATTCAACTGAATGTGGAATCCGTTTCTATTATGGGAAAAGCGGGAATCTTAGAGGGTGGAAAAGGGGATATTATGATTCCTTTTGCTCATATCAATGAAGGAACAGGGGATAACTATCCTTTTGACAATGAATTAACGGTGGATATGTTTGAAAACCACGGTATTCCCGTAGTTGGTGGAACCATGGTTACTGTATTGGGTACTTCCTTGCAAAACAAAGATTTGTTGAAGTTCTTTCACGATTCGACTTGGGGCGTAATCGGACTGGAAATGGAAGGTGCGCATTATCAAAAAGCCATTCAATCAGCGTCTAAGATTCGCAAAAGCATCAATCCAGATGTCAAAGTGAGGTATGCATACTATGCTTCGGATAATCCCTTAGAAACAGGAAGTACATTAGCTTCTGGTGGATTGGGTACAACAGGAGTGAAACCCACCTATTTGATTACAATAAAAATATTAGAACAAATTTTTACGAGCAATTAAAATGAAGGAGCAAGACAAGCAAGAGAAAGAGTTTGATGAAATAGATTTAGTTGATATAAAGAGAGCCACTGTATCTTTGTTGGATACGATTGGCTTTCTTGCCTACAAAACGATAAGATATATCGTTGGAAAGTGGATGTATCTCGTATTGGGATTACTACTTGGGTTCGTGTTAGGTTATGTCAAATACCGAGGTCATCAACACCTACTCCAAACAGCCGAAATAAGTGCTGGAGGAGGAGAATACGCGATTATTGTGGCTCCTAAGTATAATAGCATGGATTATTTAGATCAATTGGCTCAAGCCAATTTTTCAGATAAATTAGGGTATACTCAAATAAAAGAAGTTAAAATTGAAGGATTGGCCAGTGTGTTTTCGTTTTTGAGCCAGGATAGTTTATATGTGAAAATATACGAACACTTGGCCGCGAAAGAAGAAACAGCTGGAGAGATGATAAACAATTATGCAGTTAGCAAAAATTATGCGTATCAGTTGATGCGAATTAAGTTTGATCAACCTTTCAATGTGGAAACTTTCATCACCGATTTACAGCAGCATTTTAACCAGCATCCTTATTTTTCTCAACGTAAACAGATAGAAAGTCAAACACTAGCTTTAGAAAAAGAAGCCCTAGAAGAAGAGTTAAAAGGGCTCTCTTCTGTAGCTTTATTGGAGAATAAAACAGGAGAAAGCAAGCAATATTTGACTGTGTTAGCAAGGAAAAAAGAAGTTATTTCTCGCTTAAATCAGATTCAATTAGCCCAGTTAGAAAACAAAGAAGTTTTGTTTGTTTTGGATTATGTTGCTCAGGATATGGTTCTTATGGGTAGAAAAGTAGATACAATCGAAAAGCAAATTGCAAAGAATATCGCGAAGTGTATGCTTTTGTTTTTTGTTGTAGGAATGGGTATTGACTTTGTGCGATATTATAAATCCAAAGTATAAAAAATGAAAGTTGAATCAACACCATTTGAGGATTGCTTTGTCATACAACCTCAGGTATTTCAAGATTGTCGCGGTTATTTTTTTGAAAGCTATAACCAGGCTCTTTTTGAGGAAAAAACAGGGTTAAAGATCAATTTTGTTCAAGATAATCAATCGTATTCACGTAAAGGAACGTTGAGAGGGTTACATTTTCAAAAAGGAGCTTATCAACAGGCAAAACTCATTCGCGTCATTCAGGGTGAAATCCTAGATGTTATTGTAGATATACGAAAAAACTCACCGACCTATGGTTCGTATTTTTCTTTGATTTTAAATGATATAGATCAGAAGCAATTGTTTATTCCTCGAGGGTTTGCTCACGGCTTTTTAGTGCTAAGTGAAACAGCTGTTTTTGCGTATAAATGCGATAATTATTACGAAAAAGAAGCAGAAGGAGGGATTTTGTATAATGATCCAACGCTAGCCATCGCTTGGCCAGAATTAGATCAACCGTATATTGTTTCAGAGAAAGATGCGGTGTTACCTCGTTTTAATTCAATAGACCCTTTATGAAACGCATTTTAGTAACAGGAGCAACCGGTCAACTGGGGCAAGCCTTACAATCCATAAGTGCTCAATTTGAAACGAATGAGTTTGTATTTTTGTCTAGTAAGATCCTCGATATTACAAAGGCGGACAACTGCCTTGCTATTTTTGAGCAGTATAAACCAGCAGTTTGTATTAATTTTGCCGCCTATACCAAGGTAGATCAGGCAGAAGATGAAGTACAGCTAGCGTATCAAGTGAATGCGGAAGGATGTAAGAATCTAGCGGAAGCTTGTTTGATATATGATACAACATTGATTCATATGTCTACAGATTTTGTGTTTGATGGACAACAGCAAACACCTTATACGACAGCAGATAGTCCCAATCCCATTAACGTATATGGCGCGTCTAAATTAAAAGGCGAACAATATATTCAAGCATTAGTAGTTAACTATTATATCATTCGCACTTCTTGGGTGTATTCTGAATTTGGACATAATTTTCGCAACACCATGCTGAAGTTGGCAGAAACAAAAACAGAGCTTAACGTAGTCAATGATCAGATTGGTTGCCCAACAGATGCAGTTTCGATTTGTCAATATATAATGACTTCCTTACAGAAACAACCCTATGGATTATATCATTATAGCGGAAAGACGATTTGCAGCTGGTATGATTTTGCTCTGGCGATTTTTAAAGAAAACAAGATAAAAATAAAAGTAAACCCAATAACAACGGCGGAGTATCCAACCAAAGCGAAACGACCAAAGTACAGTGTTTTGGGATAAAAAAAATAGTATGATTCAAGAGAAAAAAAAAGTTTTATTGGTATTTGGAACACGACCTGAAGCGATTAAAATGGCTCCATTAATTCGCGCTTTCAATGACAATGCTACCTTGTTTGATAAGAGAATATGTGTTACAGGTCAACACAAAGAGATGTTAGATCAGGTTTTGGATTTTTTTAAAATCACACCTGATTATAACTTACAAATCATGGAACCCAAACAAACGTTAACATCCATTACTGCTAAGATACTTCTTGAATTTCAAAAGGTAATTGATGATTTTTGCCCCGATTATGTATTCGTTCATGGCGATACAACAACCTCTATGGTTGCAGGATTAACGTCCTTTTATTCGAATATTAAGCTTTGTCATGTAGAGGCAGGACTGCGTACTTTTGATAAAAAACACCCCTTTCCAGAAGAAGTAAATCGCCGAATTACTGGAGTCTTAGCTGATTATCATTTTGCACCAACAGCCTTGTCAAAGCAAAATCTAGTAAATGAAAAAGTAAAAGAAGAAGATATTTTAGTTACAGGAAATACGGTAATTGACGCCTTATTACACGGTCTAGAATTATTAGAAACCTATCAGACAAAAGATTTTACGCAATTAAAAGATCGCATAGGAACCGAGAAAGAGGTTATTTTAGTCACAGGACATCGCAGAGAAAATCACGGAGAAGGATTTGTCAATATATGTCGTGCCTTAAAGCTAATCGCATTAAATCATCCTGACAAATTAGTGGTATATCCAGTACATCTAAATCCAAATGTTTTAACTCCAGTAACGGAGATGCTAGCAGGAGTAGAAAATATTTTATTGATAGAACCCTTATCATATCCTCTATTTCTTTGGTTGATGAATCGAGCTAAAGTGATTTTAACGGATAGTGGTGGTATACAAGAAGAAGCACCGAGTTTAGGTAAACCCGTGTTAGTAATGCGTACCACTACAGAACGTCCAGAAGCAGTAGCTTCAGGAACTGTTAAGTTAGTGGGAACGGATGTCGAACTCCTTGTCGCAGAAGTGGAAAAATTACTAAGTGATGCCGCGTATTATCAGGCTGCTTCAAGTAAAAAGAATCCGTATGGTGATGGAACAGCTGCTAAGGCTATCGTTGATTTTATTAAAAAAATATAATATTATCTCAACCAACTAGCTGATTATGAGTATGTTGTTTTGGCGAGAGCATATTGATTTAGGAGTGAATTGATAATAATATAGATAATAGAATAAAAAGACATGGTCAGACAATCCATTCAAAAAATAAGGCAAAATAGCTTTTTAAATGCAAGTCTTTTTTCTGGTTTATCCGCGATTTCGAAACTAGTATCCTCTGTTGTAATAGCAAAATTTGTAGCAGTATTACTGGGCCCTGAGGGACTGGCTTTGATTGGTCAACTCAATAATTTTATTCTATTGATTATTACTTTAGGGGGAACTGCATTTAGTCAGGGAATTGTAAAATACATTGCACAATATAGCAGGGAAGATCCTCAAAAGGTGAATGCGATTATCAGTACGGGACTTAAATTGGTCGTCTTTTTAAGTGTTTTACTTGGGATTGGATTAATTTTAGGATCAACGGTTTTATCTTCCTATATTTTATTTGACGACAAGTACTACGTTGTATTTATTTGTTTGGGGTTTACATTGCTATTAAGTGGTTTAAACGCTGTTTATTCATCCGTTTTAAATGGAATGAAAGAGTTTAAAAAATTTAATTTAATCACAATTCTCAGTAATCTATTTGGATTAATTGTTTCTGTACTTTTTATGTACTTCGGAAAAATTGAAGGTGCGTTAATTGGATTGGTTTTAAATCAAACGATTCTTTTTCTAGTAACGTATTGGTTTATTCGAAATGAATCGTGGTTTGGCTTTTCCAACTATTGGAAAATACCTTTGGAAAAAAAATATACCCGAGACCTGTTCAACTATGCAGTTTTGGCTTTGTTTTCTACTATACTAGTACCAATTGTATCCATTTGTATTCGAAACTTTATTATTGAAGATTGGGGTATGAAAAATGCAGGCTATTATGAATTAATTGTTCGTATCTCTAGTGTGAGTCTAATGTTTTTCTCCGTTGTTATTTCCACCTATTATATCCCTAGAATTTCTGAAATTAAAACGGTTCAAGAGCTAAAAAAAGAAGTGCGTTCGACCTATAAAATTATTATTCCGATCAGTATCCTTGCTTTAGGTGGACTTTTTCTGTTTAGAGAGCTTGTCATAAAGATCTTAGCAACAACAGATTTTTTAGTAATTACCCAAGTTTTTATTTGGCAAACACTAGCTGATTTCTTTAAAATACTAGCACAGATCCTAAGCTTTATTCTAGTGGCACGGGCTTTTATTAAACTCGCTATTCTAATAGAGATCGCGTTTAATAGTTTGCAATTACTGTTGTGCTATTTCTATGTGCCTATTTATGGATATGAAGGAGCTATTAAAGTGAATACGGCAATGTATGTTGTTTACTTTCTTACATTTGTTCTGGTGTATTATTACTACATCATTCCCAGATTTAATTCTAATACTATAAAATTTAAAAAAGTATGATTCCTAAAATAATCCATTATTGTTGGTTTGGAAGGGGTAAAATGCCCGAAATTGTGATTAGTTGCATGGCTTCCTGGCACAAATTTCTTCCTGAATATGAATTGATTTTATGGAATGAAGATAATTTTCCTTTTGACGATTTTCCTTTTGCGCAAGAAGCCTTAGCTTCTAAGAAGTATGCTTTCGTTTCGGATGTTTGTCGATTATATGCCCTTTATCAGTACGGAGGAGTGTATTTAGACACAGACGTAGAAGTTTTAGGTCGTTTAGATGCTTTCCTAAATCACGCTGCTTTTTCTGGATTTGAAGACAATAAAAGTGTTCCAACAGGTATTATGGCCAGTACACAATTTGGACAATGGGCCAAAGATATGCTTGCTTATTATGATAATCGATCGTTTATAGATAAGCAGGGAAATATGAATACGCAGACCAATGTGCAAATTATTTCTGAACTGATGGTTGAAAAAGGCATTGTTTTAAATAATACGTACCAAGAAATTCCAAATTATATTACTTTTTATCCGAGTGATTTTTTTTGCCCTAAATCTCACTTAGATGGTAAAATTAGACGTACAGCAAACACAATTGTTATTCATCATTTTGCGGGTTCATGGCTTTCAAAGTCAGCGAAAAGAAAAATGAAAATGAAGCAATTTATCCGTAGTTTGGTAGGAAACAGTATCGTCGATAAAATTAAAAAAAGGATAGGAACGAAAAGAACTTGATGATATGAGTGAAAAAAAGAGACTTTCGACAAGGGAAATTTTCATGTACTTTTTTTTTATTTCAGGTATTTTTTTACTTCCTTTTACGAATTTTGATGGTGTAAATTTTTTAAGAGAATATGCCCGTGAAGCAGCTATTTATTTTTGGATTCTGTGCGGAGGAATACTCTTAGTTGAGGTTTTCTTGCAAAAGAGAAAGGTGTATTTTCCGTATAATTCAACCCTAGTGCTTCTCTTTCTTTTATTTGTTGTTTGGTGTTGTTTTACCTATTTGTTTAATTTTTATTCCATTCAAACAAATTATTTTAAAGGAAGAAGTGGTACAAGTCGCTTTGTGTCTCAAGTGATCTCCTTGTTACTTCCCAGCGTATTTTTAGTCTATTGCTTTTGGAATATCATCAGAACATGGACCATTAGACAGCTGTTAATCTACTTGCGCCGCATCATTTTTTATAGCTTTTTATTTGTATTTGTTTATGGATTTGTTGAGTTTGTTGCAATACAGGCAAATAGCGAATTCCTAAAAAAATTGTTACTGAGTCTAAATTTTCTTCCCTTTGTAAACAAAGAAGCTTTCTATGTTCAAAGAATATCATCCGTCTCTTTTGAAGTACCGTCTTTAGGAAATTATTTGATTTTTGTAGCAGGTTGGCTGTTTAGTTATGTTTTAACAATGAAGCGTAAAGGGTTGAGTCTTATCCCCACAGTATTGCTTTTGATTTTAACCGTAATTTCTGGTGCTAGAGCGGCTATGGTCATTGTTTTACTACAGTTTGTTCTATTTTTAATCGGATTGTTTTCTGTAAAAAGATATCGAAAAGTAAGGTACCACATCATTCAAATTGGCCTTGTAGGGAGCCTTTTAATAGCGGTTTTATTTGGAGGTAAAATTGCGAAAAAAATGAATGGGCAATTGGACTTTTTTAGTGTGGAAAACAATATTTCGAACCAAACGCGTTATGGAATGCAATATGCCTCTTTGAAAGTGTTCGCTGATCATCCAATAACGGGAGTAGGTTTCGGACAAAATGCTTTTCACAAGCAAAAATATTATCCCGATTGGGCTGTAACTAATAATTATGAATTTGAAGAGTGGTACCTAAACGAACATATTCCTCAATTTCCACCAGATTTCAATATTTATACTCGATTACTGGCAGAAACAGGTATCGTAGGATTTTTACTCTTTTTGAGTTTCTTAGTTTTATGCCTAAAGAGAACCTATCAATGCATGGAAAAAGGAAAACAAGAAGAGAAAGTACTTGGTCTGATCTTGTTTATTTCATTTGTAGGTTTTGCAGTGAATTGGCTTCAAATAGATTATATAAGACAATTGGGGTTTTGGCTTTGTTTTGCCTTACTCTTAAAGTTGATGTTTAATAAAACTATATTCGATAGATGAAAAAAATAGTCGTCTTAATTCCTCATTACAATGCGAAAGATGGGTTGTTGAAAACGTTGAAATCCATCAAAGAAACTAGAGCTATTGATGTGATTATTGTTGATGATGGCAGTAGAGAGCCACTTGATATCGAAGCGTTGAAAACGATCTATCGCCAAGAAGGAGAACTGTTCTTACTTGAATTGGGTAATAATCAAGGTATTGAACACGCATTAAATGCGGGTTTGGCATGGATTCACGAAAGAGCATATGACTACATTGGTCGATTGGACTGTGGAGATACTTGTATTGAAAATAAGTTCGCAAAACAGTTGGACTATATGGAGAAAAATCCAGCAATACTTTTGCTGGGTACATGGGCCAATTTTATTCAAGAAGAAGAGGAACGGTTTTTGTATGTGTTTGAAACCAAAACGACACATAAGCAAATAACTCGAGCCATGTATTTTAATAGCTGTTTTGTTCATCCTTCTGTGGTCTTTAGAAAAGCAGTACTAGACGAAGTTGGGTATTATCCTGTAGATTTTAAATACGCAGAAGATTTTGCCTATTTTATGCAAATATCATTACATGGTAAAGTGGAAAATTACCCCGAGGCATTGCTCAATTATTATATTGCAGAAAATTCTATCAGTACGTTAAGGCGTAAAGAGCAAATAAAAAGTAGAATTCGAATTATACGAAAATATAAACCATTTAATGGACTAAGAGTGCTGAGCATGATTAGAAATTATATGTTGCTATATACTTCTAGAAATTTAATTCTCAACATAAAGAAAGTAATTCGAAAAAAGTAAAAAGCTTATGCAACAAGAGCGTAAAAAAACGAAAGATAAAGTGATTCAATTCACTTGTGTAGGCATTCTGTTCCTCTATATTTATTTCATGGTATTTGGATTTATGATTGTCAATATGGCTTTATTGGCTTTAGTCATTTTGTTTTTCGTCAATTATAAACAGTCAAAAGAACAATTGATTACCTATTGGACAACCAATAAAACAGTGCTTCTTATTTTGCTTTCTACTGTTGGCTTTCAGTTTGTTCACGGAGCTATTACGGGGGATTTATCAGCAAAAAGATTTGGTTTTTTGGGTTTATTGATCGTTTCTGCCTTTGTTTTATCTTGGGTGCAAGAACTAAAGCTTATCGCTAAAATATTCCTTTTCTGTATCACCCTGCTCCTGGTTGCAGGCAGTTATAATATCTATAACTATTATGTAAGTGCAGTGGAGTTTGATCTATCTAGCGGAGGGCATATTGATCGTATGCTGATTGTGAACAGACCCTATTTGGGATTTATGTTAACTATTGGCATTTTAACTGCTTTATACTTAACGCGGATTTACACTAAATACAAACTATATTATGGTGGACTTAGCTTGTTGTTTCTAGTCTATCTCGTATTTATAGGCAATAGAATTCAAGTCGTATCTCTTGTGGTTTTGGTACTCTTGTATTTGTTGTGTTATGCGAAAATCAAGGGGATAAAAAAAATTGGAGGATTTGCATTCATTTGTTTAGTCGTCTTTCTTCTTTTTAATTATACCCCCATTTTAAAAAAGCGTTTTGAATTGGATAGCTTGACTACTATTACACAAATAACAGAACGGTTAGAAGAGAAAGAACCCCGTGTTTTGATTTGGAAATGCGCTTGGTCTTTTACACAAGAACCTTCTTTTCAACCCTTTTTTGGTGTTGGAAAGGTAGAAACGCTAGAAAATAAACTTAGGTCCTGCTACGATGGAATAAGTCTTCAAAATCCTATGCGGAATTATTTTATAGATGCACAATTTAATACACATAACCAATTTATTGAATATTATGTTCTTACAGGAATAATTGGGGGTGGACTATTACTTTCATTGTTTTGTGTGGTATTGGTAAAAGTTAGACGTTATTTTACTCCCACTGCTTTGACCTTCGCCTTATTTAATTTTTGTTTTGTTGAGAATCTATTTAATCGACAATTAGGCGTTTATTTGTTTGGTTTTGTACTAACATTCGTTTTGATGCTGTACCAAGAGGAAAAGAAGCGTATACAAGCTATAGAGAACGATAAATAGCGAAGAGATGGTTGAAATTTTTGTCTTTATCAAATTTTCTTTCACAAACAACATACGCTTGTTCGCCTAGTTGTTTGCGAAAAGAGGGATCTTCCAATTGTCTGATTACCTCAATTAAATCGGGTGCTTGAGTAAATAAGAAACCGTTGAGGTTAGGCTCAACGATATCGTTATTGCCAATAACATCGGTCGCTAGAATAGGCTTTCTAAAGGCCATAGCTTCAAGAACGGCAATAGGAAGTCCTTCCCAAAGGGAGGTTTGTAGGTAAACATCCAGCTGGTTTAAGTAGGGAAATACAGCCGTATTATTAGTAAACCAACCCGTTATTGTAATATTTGGAGCGGTTAGTTGATCGCGAAGTTCCCCATCGCCGATCCACAAAAATTGGTGTTGTGGAAAAAGAAGCGCCACTTCATTGAATAGCTTTGGATTTTTTTGATAGGAGATTCTGCCAATTGTTCCAATGATCAATTGATTCGAAGCATTGTCTTTGACCGTATAATGTTGGTTTAAATGCGTTAAATCGATCCCATTTCGCACTAAAAGGGATCTTCCAATTTGTTGAGCAATTTTGTATTCTGTATCCCCACAAGCAATGGTGGTCCCCCCAAAAAGGACTTGCGTTATTTTTTCGATCCCATAGAATAGCTTTTGTTTGACAGGAGAGATGTCCTGACGCAAAAAGGAGTAACCATGGGGCGTATAAAACAATTTTCGCTTGTAAGTTGGCATAAAACTTGCCCATCTGCCAATGACTCCCGCTTTAGAGGAATGTAAATGGATACAATCGGGTTTTAGTTGCTTGATCGTTCTCCTTAAAGCAAAAGTAGAGCGAAGATCCTTCAAGGGTTTTAGCTCTCGCTCCATTTCAATGGGAATTAGATGGATGGAGGTAGGAAAATCTTGATCGATCTGATCTTGTGTAATCTCTTTTCTTTTGTTACTGTAGATGATATAGGTTTCAATAGTAGGCTGTTGGCTAAAAAATAAAGCCAAGTCTTTAAAATAAGAATATACACCTCCACCAAAAGATTCTACAATATGGATAATTCGCATTAGCAATCTAAATTTATAACGACAAATTTAGTTTATTTATTTAGGAATTGTAAAATCAATAAGGTACAATTCTCAAAATAAAGAAAGTTCCTTAACTTTGTCTAGAAATGAATATATAGGATGAAACGTATTTTAATAACAGGTGCTGCAGGTTTCTTGGGATCACATTTATGTGATCGCTTCCTTGCGGAAGGGTATCACGTCATGGGCATGGATAATTTAATAACGGGTGATTTAAAGAATATTGAACATTTGTTTGGGGAGGCACATTTTGAGTTCTATCATCACGATGTGACTAAGTTTGTGCATGTGCCGGGAAATTTAGACTATATTCTTCATTTTGCTTCGCCAGCAAGTCCGATAGACTATTTAAAAATTCCAATCCAGACACTTAAAGTAGGATCTTTAGGAACACATAATTTATTGGGGTTGGCTCGCGTAAAAAAGGCACGTATTTTGATTGCTTCCACTTCAGAAGTGTATGGAGACCCGCTGGTACATCCACAAACGGAGGAGTATTATGGCAATGTCAATAGTATTGGACCGAGAGGCGTATACGATGAAGCCAAACGATTTCAAGAGTCCATCACGATGGCATACCATACATTTCACGGCTTAGAAACGAGAATTGTGCGCATTTTTAATACCTATGGCCCTCGAATGCGATTAAACGATGGAAGAGTAATCCCTGCCTTTATTGGACAAGCCTTGAGGGGAGAGGATTTAACCGTTTTTGGCGATGGAAATCAGACGCGCTCTTTTTGCTATGTAGACGATCAGGTAGAAGGTATTTATCGATTGCTCTTATCTGATTATACGTTGCCTGTAAATATTGGCAATCCAGATGAAATTACCATTTTGGATTTTGCAAAGGAAATTATTCGCTTGACCAATAGCGAACAAAAAATAATTTTCAAGGATTTGCCAATAAATGATCCTTTACAGCGTTGTCCTGATATAACGAAAGCTAAAAATATACTGGGATGGTCTCCGAAAATTGATCGAGCAGAAGGAATGAAACGCACTTTAGCCCATTTTAAATCCTTTACAAAAGAGGATTTAGCTCGTGAGGAACATAAAGATTTTTCTAACTACATTTATTGATGGGTAAAAAAACAGGTAGATATTCTTATTTATTACGTCCACTTACAACGTGTATCGATTTAATTACAATCAATGCACTTGCTCAGGTATGGTTTGATACAATCTCTGGAGGAAATTACCTATTTCATCTTGTTTTGTCTATCGGATGGCTCGTAGCTGCTGGATTAAGCGGTTATTATGAGGTCTATCGACACACCAAAACCGTGCGAGTGGCTGAGAAAGTATGCAAACAATTTTTCTTTCAGTTTATTTTAGTCGCTTCTTATAATGGCATCTTTGATCGATTCGCAGAAGTAAAAGAGCTCGTTGGATACGGCATTTCTATTTTTACGATTATTTGTACCATCAAATTCACTATTTTCTTCCTGCTGAAGTACATCCGAAAATTCTTAGGAGGTAACTTTAGAAATATTGTATTATTGGGGAGTGAAAGAGAAATCAATGAAATGAAAAAGGTTTTGTTGAAAAGAAAGGATTTGGGATACCGTATTGTCAATCATTTCTTTAACTTGGAAGATCAAAGTTTGGAAGATTTAAGAATTTACCTCTCTGAACATCGAGTAGATGAGATTTTTATGCAGTTTTCATTGACCAAAGAGAAGAACTTTTTGGCTATTCTGGAGTTTGCTGATAATAACATGATAACGGTAAGCTATATTCCCACGCAAAAAGACATTTTAAATCACAACCTCAGAATTGAATACTACGATTTAATACCGGTTGTACCAAGGCGTGTTATTCCATTAGATAAGCCGTATAATCAATTGTTAAAGCGATTATTTGACCTGTTTTTTTCTATTCTGGTCATCGTTTTTATTTTATCGTGGCTGGTACCTTTAGTTGCTTTTTTAATTAAAAAAGAGTCAAAAGGACCTGTATTCTTCAAGCAAAGGCGAACAGGCTTAAATGATGAAGAATTTTGGTGCTATAAATTCAGATCCATGCATTTAAATTCGGCTAGCGATTGCGAACAAGCGACGCGAAACGATCAGCGAATCACCAAAATTGGAGCCTTTTTACGCCAATCTAGTTTGGATGAATTCCCGCAATTTATCAATGTTTTTTTTGGAGATATGTCCATTGTCGGACCTCGCCCTCATATGGTGATACACACTAAAATGTATTCCAAACGCGTGAACCGATTTATGTTGCGTCATTTGGTTAAACCAGGTATTACGGGCATGGCACAAACACATGGGTATCGCGGTGAAATTGAAAATGATCGCGATATTATCAATCGCTTTAAATACGATTTATTTTACCTAGAAAATTGGTCGATTTTACTGGATCTAAAGATTATTTACCTCACGGTTTACAACGTTTTTAAAGGAGAAGAAAAAGCGTACTAAATCTTTTTATCAACTTGTTCCTCTTATTCTTAGGAACTTTTTCTTTATTCGTTTTTTTATAATTATTTTTGAGCCTTAATAACAAACAACACAATTAATGAAAATTTTATTATTAGGTTCAGGTGGACGTGAGCATGCACTAACATGGAAAATGTTACAAAGCCCACAATGCGAAGCTGTGTTTGTAGCTCCTGGTAACGCAGGAACAGCACAAATTGCCCAAAATATAGCTATCAATCCCAATGATTTTGACGCGGTAAAACAAGTGGTCTTAACGCATGAAATTGATATGGTAGTGGTTGGGCCAGAAGATCCTTTAGTAAAAGGAATTGTCGATTTTTTCAAACAAGAGGACAGTATTAGTCATATTCCTGTCATTGGGCCTTCAAAAATGGCGGCACAATTGGAAGGAAGTAAAGATTTTGCGAAGGAATTCTTGATCAAACACAATATTCCTACAGCTGCTTACCAAAGTTTTACCAAAGATACCGTCGAAGAAGGAAAGAAATTCTTAGAAACGGTAAAAGCACCGTATGTATTGAAAGCAGATGGATTAGCCGCAGGTAAAGGAGTCGTTATCTTGGAAGATTTGAATGCAGCCAAAGCAGAATTAGAAAATATGTTGGTCGATGCTAAGTTTGGCGATGCTAGTTCGAAAGTAGTTATCGAAGAGTTTTTATCGGGAATCGAATTAAGTTGTTTCGTATTAACAGACGGGAAATCATATAAGCTGCTACCTACTGCAAAAGATTACAAGCGAATTGGAGAAGGTGATAAAGGATTGAATACAGGTGGAATGGGTGCTGTTTCTCCTGTGCCATTTGCGACAGATGAGTTCTTAAAAAAGATCGAAGATCGCATTGTGATTCCAACAGTGGAAGGAATTAAGAAAGATCAACTGGACTATAAAGGATTTATTTTTATCGGAATCATCAAAGTAGGTGAAGATCCTTTTGTTATTGAGTATAATGTTCGCATGGGAGATCCTGAAACGGAAGTGGTAATGCCTCGTGTAAAATCAGATTTGGTTGCTTTATTTCAAGCGATTGCAAAAGAAGAACTAGCAACCGAGACCATCGAGTTAGATGAGCGTAGTGCAACAACTGTTATGTTGGTATCTGGTGGATATCCAGAGGATTACGAAAAGGGAAAAGTGATTACAGGATTAGATCAAGTAGAAGATTCTATTGTTTTTCACGCTGGAACAGCTTTAAAAGACAAGGATATTGTAACCAACGGAGGTCGCGTATTAGCCGTAACTTCGTATGGAAATAGTTACGATGAGGCACTAAAAAAATCTTATCAAAACATAGATAAACTAAATTTCGATAAGATTTATTATCGTAAAGATATCGGTTTCGATCTTTAGATAGTTAACTACTTTAGAAATGAGTGGGCTGTTGTATCTTGCGTATCCTCGTCCTTTGCTTTGAATAATTGTAATTGTTTTAACCAAAATACAAAATAATAGCAAGTAATTAGGATGAAGATCCACGTAATGATGTTTGCAGTCCACCAGTTCTCAAGTTCTAGTTTTGCAAAGAAATCCATAGGAATGAAAAGAACTTTTTCAAACAAGAATCCTAAACCATTAAAAAATGAAGTCATTTTCCTTTATTTTTAAATTAGATAATAGTATTTGAACTTTGTGATATTGAATACGAATACAAAACGCCCAAAGAAACAAATAGCACTACAAAAATATAAAATATATACATGTTAGCAAGTATTTTTAGTAAAACTAGACCGATTAACTATATCATGCTTACGCTTTTAATTGTGGCAGGATATAGTTTATTCATTGGTTTGGACACAACTATTGCATGGACTCCTTTTGAAATGGTCAAGCGCAGCAGTGTTTTACTGCTGTTATTGTTGATGATGTATCTTTCGCAATTTATCGTATCTCGAAATCGACTCGTAGATGATACAGGCTATGTGCCTTTACTTTTTACTAGTTTTTTGTTTATTTTTCCAACGTCTTTTGAGAATGTGCATGTTATTATTGCGAGTTACTTTATTCTTTTGGCGCTTCGTCGCATTTTGTCCTTGCATTCACTTAAACAGTCAAAAGAAAAGATTTTAGACGCATCACTTTGGATCTGTATCGCTAGTTTATTTCACTTTTGGAGTATTTTATACCTGCTTCTCTTGTTTTATGCAATTGCTTTTTTTGGTGCAAAAGACTATCGAAATTGGATCATTCCCCTTATCGCTTTTTTTGGTGCGTCCATATTGTTAACGCTCTATTTACTCATAAGAGAAGAATACTTTATTACGTGGTGGACAGAACGCGTACAAATTAGTTTTAACTTCATGTATTTTGACAATGTGTACCAAAATATTGCGTTAGCGGTTTTTGTCTCTATATCCCTTTTATATGCTGTTTCTCAGGCGTTAGCGATTAAAAGCAGACCGTATAATATGCAAAACACCTACAAGAAAATCTTACTTTCATTTCTTATAGGTGCTGCTATTTATATCATATCGGCTGATAAATCAAACGGATTATTGTTGTTTACTTTCTTTCCTTTGGCGATTTTAGGTGCCAATTACATCGAAAGTATTCCACAAAAATGGAGAAAAGAAGCCAATGTGTACAGTATTTTCTGTATCGGCTTGTTTTTCTACTTTATGCAATTAATTATCTTATAATTTTTGACCATAAGCAAGGTCACCAGCGTCTCCTAAACCAGGTACAATGTAATTGTGGTCATCTAGTTTTTCATCTAAAGTCGCAACCCATAGGTGCACATTTGCCGGAAGATTTTCCTCTAGGTATTGAATCCCCTCTGGGGCAGCAATAACAACGGCTAGGTGAAGTTCTTTTGGTTTTTCTTCTGTCATTAGCTTATTGATCACCGCAACAAGGGATTGTCCTGTGGCTAACATCGGATCAATAAGAATCAAGATCTTATCTTGAAAGGAAGGAGCAGCTTGATATTCAACTAAGATCTCACTCGCTTCTCCATGCTTTCCATGACGACGATACGCAGAAACGAATCCATTTTCGGCATCGTCAAAAAAGTTCATAAAACCTGTATGTAAAGCCAAACCAGCACGTAGGATAGAACATAAAACAACATTATCTTCGATGCAAGTGGTGTGTTTAATCCCTAGGGGTGTTTGCACATCAAGTGCCTTAAAAGGTAAGGTCTTGCTCAATTCGTAAGCCATAATTTCGCCAATGCGCTCAATGTTTTTTCTAAAACGCATGCTGTCTTGCTGAATGTTTACATCGCGAAGCTGGGCTAAGAAATGATTTAAAATGCTATTTTCCTCGGAAATATAGTGAATTTTCATAACGGTATAATTAGTACCATAAAAGTATTAAAACTATATTTGTAAATAAAATTATTCCTATGTTTTCAACATTAGCATTTCCAATATTCGAAGAGAGTATTCGTGACTATCATAAATACGATAATGTAGATCAGCCAATTAGCAATCCATATCCGAAAGATGATATCAAACATTTATTATATCTAAAAAATTGGATTGATACGGTTCAATGGCATTTTGAAGATATTATTCGCGATCCACAGATTGATCCTGTCGCTGCTTTAGCGTTAAAGCGAAGAATTGATGCATCAAACCAAGAAAGAACTGACATGGTTGAATACATTGACAGCTATTTCTTGAACAAATACAAAGATGTACAGGTAAAAGCAGAAGCAAAAATTAACTCGGAAAGTCCTGCTTGGGCTATCGATCGTTACTCTATTTTGGCATTGAAGATTTATCATATGCGCGAAGAGGCAACAAGACCTGAAGCTACACCAGAGCATCGTGCAAAGTGCCAAGAGAAATTAGATGTTTTGTTAGAGCAAAAACAAGATTTATCTACGGCAATTGACGATTTGTTACATGATATCGCCAACGGAGATAAATACATGAAAGTGTATAAACAAATGAAAATGTACAATGATGAGGAGTTAAATCCAGTCTTGTATCAAAATAAAAAATAAGAAAAAGGACATGTAATTTTACATGTCTTTTTTTATGCCACTTTGTTGCCCCTTCAATTTGAGAGGTGCAAGAATGAATAACGGGAGAAAATATCTTTTTTTGTATCAGTAAAAAAAATTACTTTTGTTTGTTAAAGCGTGGATAATCACGCTTTTCTTGTTCCACATAAAACATAGTTTAGTGAAAGGGTTACAACATATTGTTATTTTTAGATTATCAGCCATGGGTGATGTAGCCATGACTGTTCCAGTGATTCGAGCGCTAGTCGAACAGCATCCTAACATTCGCGTTACTGTTGTTTCGCGTCCTTTTTTCAAACCTTTTTTTAAGGGCATGCAGCGCGTAGATTTCTATCCCGTAGATGTAAAGAAAAAACACAAAGGATTTTTAGGTTTGATTCGTTTATATCGAGATATCAAAAAAATAAAACCCGATTACTTTGCCGATTTCCACAATGTATTGCGTGCGCAAATTGTTCGTACGTTATGCAAGCTTTCGGGAGTGCCAACAGCAGCACTAGACAAAGGAAGAGCAGCTAAAAAAGCATTGACTCGCTCAGAGAATAAAGTATTTCAACCCGTGCAAACAATGGTTGAAAATCACCTGCAAACTTTAAGTAAACTCGGCTTTTCCGTAGCGGTACAACACCCTACTTTTCCCGCTGTTCCCAATTTAGCTCCAGAACTAGAAGAGTATAGCAAAGAAGCAGGTAAAATGTGGATAGGTATTGCCCCTTTTGCACAATATGACAGCAAAGTTTATCCCCTGGATTTAATGCAAAAAGTGGTGGACGAATTAGCCGAACAAGAAAATAATTTGATCTTTCTTTTTGGAGGAGGTGAAAAAGAAATCGCATTGCTCAATCAATTGAAACGAGATAATTACAATGTCATTGTTATGGCAGGTAAGGTAAAATTAGAGGTGGAGATGAATTTGATTCAACACTTAGATGTGATGTTGTCTATGGACTCTGGAAATGCACACATTGCAGCGATGTTAGGGGTAAAAGTCGTAACTTTGTGGGGCGCTACACATCCCTATGCTGGTTTTGCTCCATTCAATCAACCCTTGGAGTATTGCCTTACTGCAGATCGTGAAAAATACCCCTTATTGCCTACGTCAGTTTACGGCAATAAAAAGGTAGAAGGGTATGAAGACGCTATGCGTACCATTGACCCAAGTTTGGTTTGTAACAAAGTGATGGCTGTAGCAGCAGGTAAGTAAGAAATAGAGTCATACAACGAGTGAATATAGGAAATTATGAAGATAGAGCATTACATTAGGGATATTCAAGATTTTCCAAAAGAGGGAATCGGTTTTAAAGATATTACCCCGCTTTTAAATGATGCAGCTGCGATGGAAGCTGCTACCCAACAATTGTTAGCGTTGGTAGGAGATAAAAAAGTAGATCGCGTTGTGGGGATGGAAAGCCGAGGGTTTTTCTTCGCCACGTTATTGGCTAAAGAACTTCATGCCGGATTTGTACCTGTTCGTAAACCGGGTAAGTTGCCTTTTGATACCCTTGCACAAGAATATCAACTGGAGTATGGAACAGATGTGTTGGAAATTCATGCTGATGCCATTAAACCAGGTGAAAAAGTGTTGATTCACGATGATGTACTGGCAACAGGAGGAACCGCTGAAGCCGTATGTCGACTGGTAGAACGTTTAGGAGGAGAAATTGTACAAGTAAATTTCTTAATGGAACTTTCGTTTTTACATGGACGAGAGAAATTGAAACCCTATGAAGTGAAAAGCCTATTGAGTTATTAATTAAATAGGAATTAAGTCTAAAGAAAATAAGAAAAAGAGGATGTCGAAAGACATCCTCTTTTTTTCTCTTGTCAATGAATTAAAGGGTAAAAAAAGTTAGTTTTGGGTAAAATAGGAGATGGGGATTTTATAGTGAAAGGAGCTTTTTGATGCTTTTAGTGCAATCGAAATGAGATTCTAATTGACTTTTTTGAGGTAAAAGGTGTGTTTTTGTTATTTGAGATAAAAGTTATAAGAGGGCGATTTTGATCGTGAAAAGAAGTTATTTTTGTGCAAAATTTAATTAAAATAAAATGAAAAAGATTTTAAAAACGGTAGGGATTTGCTTTATTGCTTGTCTTGCCTTCAATTGTACATCTGATGACAATTCAACAGACACCCAAAAACCAGGAGAAGAGAAACCAGGAGAAGAGAAACCAGGAGAAGAGAAACCAGGAGAAGAAATTACGCTAGTTGTTTTGGATCGCATGGAAGAAACGGAGTATTCTTCTCATTACATGAATGGAGAGTTGATAAAAACGGAACTTTATAGCCAGACAACGCATGTGTTTTCTTATGATCAAAAGAACCAAGTAGTTGGGATGGAGAGCAATCAATTAGATGAAATACCTGTTGGTGGAGGGTATCTGAACAAAACAAAATCTACGATTACATACAACGATGCCAATCTGATCACTAGATTACATGTAGTAGATTTGAGTAAGAATGAGTCTTGGTACGATGAAAATTTTGAATACAACAGTCAAGGATTGCTTACGAAATCTTTTGAAGCAACCGAAGGTGAACTGAAAACGTATGCGTATAATGCACAAAAGCAAATTAGCACGATTACTACTAGTATGGATAACGATAGTCATACGATAAACTACGAATACGACAGCAATGGAAATATAATCCGTGCCTTTGATCCGGCTGACAATGGAGAACAAGAATTTTTTACCTATGACGATAAACTGAATCCATATACCCAGATGAATATTAGTTTGCTATATAACGATTATGAATCTACCTATCCGTTAACGCTGTCAAAAATGGCGAAAAACAATGTTGTTACCTATAAGGATTATGAAGGTGTTGAATGGGTTACAGAATACGAATTTAATTCCATGGGTTATCCGACTAAAGCAATAAGTTATTATAAGAATAATCAAGCGCTTTTAGGAAATGTCAAAGTGTATACGTACAAGACAATCACAATACAAAAGTAAATGAATGCTCTTGCAGCATGGAAGAAAAGGCTACTCTCAAAGTAGCCTTTTTTTTGGCTTGGTTTTTGTATATCAATGAATATAAAAACTTTTCTTTGTGTTTTCTTCGGAATATAAAAGTGCTAACACATTGAAAATTAGTATTTTGAAAATTAAATGTTATTTTTTTTGAAAACGCTTGCATATTAAAATTATTATTAGAAAACTTTGTACCAACCCATCAGGGTACACACAAGAAATGAAAAAAACAGTACAACATATTACGTTTTTAGCACACAGCATAGCGCCAGCTACTGCTGCGGTTTTCTTGTTATCTACTTCGCGGTCATCGCGGTCACGGGCTTAATTTTTTAAGCACCCTGTATCTTTGGGAACCTTACGGTTTCCCAACTCAATAAATCTATCCAATTTTTAATGTATTTCAACGAGATTGAAAGGGAGAATTCGCGCGTTTAGCGGTCTTTTCTATTGGCTTTGTTGAATTCTAACTACCTGTTTTTGAGATGAATTCAAATCAGTTTATCGTTATACCAGCGAATGAAATACACGTTGGTTATGCTGCACAAATTTGCGAGGAAATGGCCCTTTCAGCTCAAGCTCGCGGTACGGGAATTGCAAGGAGACAACCCGAATATGTAGCGAATAAAATGCTCGAAGGCAAAGCTGTGATTGCTTTACATCAAGATGGAACTTGGGCGGGATTTTGCTATATCGAAACATGGAGTCATGGAGAATATGTTGCCAATTCGGGCTTGATTGTCAATCCTGTATTTCGAAAAGAAGGCTTAGCTAAAGTGATTAAAAAGCGCATTTTCGAACTATCTCGATCAAAATATCCACAAGCAAAAATTTTTGGATTAACCACAGGACTCGCTGTAATGAAAATTAATTCTGATTTAGGCTATGAACCTGTTCCTTACTCCGAACTTACACAGGATGAATCTTTTTGGAAGGGATGTGAAAGTTGCATCAACTTTTCAATTTTACAAAGCAAAGAACGCAAGAATTGCCTGTGTACTTCCATGTTATGGGATCCAATCGAAAAAGAAAGGGAATTGCGATCCAAAATCGATCAGAAAACAAAGGCAAAAGAACGATTAAAGGAAATGCAAAAAAAATATTCATTGCTGAAAAGATTGCAAATGAAGATTAAACAAACGGTGAAGAAAACGCACTTATTTTAAATGTAACAATGAACAAGATGAATAAAAAAATAGTTTTAGCTTTTAGCGGTGGCCTCGATACGAGTTTCTGTGTTATTTATTTGAAAGAAGAATTGGGGTATGACGTGCACTCTGTGGTAGTCAATACAGGTGGTTTTTCTGCAGATGAATTAAAAGAAATCGAAGTCAAAGCCTATGCATTAGGTGTCACTTCTCATACGGCAATTGACGAAACACAAGCATATTACAACGATTGTGTCAAGTACTTGATTTTTGGTAATGTATTGAAAAATGCTACGTATCCTTTATCTGTGAGTGCAGAACGCGTATGTCAAGCGACAGCGATTGCAAACTATGCCAAGAAAATACAGGCAACAGCAGTAGCCCATGGTAGTACAGGTGCGGGGAATGATCAGGTTCGCTTTGATATGATTTTCAGTATTTTACTGCCAAATGTTACCATTATTACACCCATTCGCGATTTAAAACTCAGCAGAGAGGAAGAGATTGCTTATTTAGCGAAACACGGAGTGGAAATAAATGCAGAGAAAGCACAATATTCTATTAACAAAGGGTTGTGGGGAACTTCAGTAGGTGGAAAGGAAACCTTAACCTCTAATCTATATTTACCAGAAGAAGCCTGGCCAACTCCAGTGACTAAAACAGCGGATGAAGTTGTAGAACTCCTGTTCGATCACGGAGAACCAGTGGCGTTAAATGGCATTAATATGAAGCCTACCGAAGTCATCCAACAACTACAAGCTTTAGCACAACCCTTTGGGATAGGACGAGATATTCACGTGGGAGATACGATCATCGGAATCAAAGGAAGAGTGGGCTTTGAAGCGGCTGCTCCTCTTATCTTGGTCAAGGCACATCACACCTTAGAAAAACACACCCTTACCAAGTGGCAGTTGAGTTGGAAAGAACAATTAAGCGCATTCTATGGCAACTATTTACACGAAGGACAATTTCACGATCCCATTATGCGTGATATTGAAACATTCTTGTCTAACACCCAAAAAACGGTCAGTGGAAAAGTGTGGATTACGCTTCATCCGCATCGTTTTACCATTCAGGGAATTGAATCAAAATTCGATTTGATGTCCAATGATTTCGGAAGCTATGGAGAGATGAACACGATGTGGACGGGTGAGGATGTAAAGGGATTTTCTAAAATATTTGGCAATCAGGTGATGATTTGGCACAAAGTAAATGCAACAGCAGATGAGTACAAATAAAATTAAGGTTGGCGTTGTTGGAGGAGCAGGCTATACAGGTGGAGAACTCTTGCGCTTGTTGCTCTTGCATCCACAAGTAACGTTGGTATTTGCGCATTCAAATAGCCATGCTAACCAACCGATTTACCGTGTACATACGGATTTATTTGGCGATACGGATTTGCTCTTTACTGATCAAGTAACAGAGGCTATTGACGTTGTTTTTCTTTGTTTGGGCCATGGGGATTCCAAGGTGTTTTTACAAGAAAATACATTCGAATCACACGTTAAAATCATCGATTTAAGTCAAGACTTTAGATTGAAAAAACAGGAGAATTCCTTCGTATATGGACTACCTGAATTGAATAGAGTACAAATTAAAAACGCGCAATGTATAGCTAATCCAGGCTGTTTTGCAACGGCTATCCAGTTGGCATTGTTGCCCTTGGCTGAACAACAATTGTTGCCTAAATCTATTTACGTACAGGCTGTTACAGGCTCTACTGGTGCAGGACAAGGTTTAGCAACTACGTCTCACTTTAGTTGGAGAGCGAACAATACCTCAGTTTATAAAGCCTTTACGCATCAACATTTGGAGGAAATAGGTGAAAGTTTAACACAGTTGCAACCTCATACTGCTCCAGCAATTAAATTTATTCCGGAACGAGGTGATTTTACAAGGGGAATTTTTGCAAGTGTTGTGCTCGAGTCTTCTTTAGCAGTAGATGATTTACAAATGTTGTATACCAGCTATTATGCTACACATCCATTTACTCATTTTAGTACGGAAGGAATTCACTTAAAACAAGTAATAAACACCAACAAATGCTTGATTTCGATTGAAAAACACCAAAACGATGTGTTGATCACAAGTGCTATTGACAATTTATTGAAAGGTGCTTCCGGACAAGCCGTTCAAAATATGAATCTTTTATTCGGACTAGACGAAAAAATAGGTTTAACGCTAAAAGCATCTGCTTTTTAAAATCGACGTATTATGATGAAACTATATGATGTATATCCTTTAAATCCAATTGAAATTGCTAAAGGACAAGGAAGTTATGTTTTTGATACAAACGGACAAGGGTACTTGGATCTCTATGGAGGGCACGCCGTTATCTCTATTGGGCATACTCATCCCCACTATGTTAACGCGTTAAAAAAGCAATTGGATCAACTGGGGTTTTACTCCAATTCGATTGAAATCCCACTACAACAACAAGTAGCCACTTTATTGGGTAAAGTTGCTGGTCTTGAGGATTATCAACTGTTTTTGTGTAATTCTGGAGCAGAGGCCAATGAAAATGCGTTAAAGCTAGCTTCTTTTCACAACGGAAGAAAAAAGGTAATTGCCTTTGAACATGCATTTCATGGAAGAACATCCCTAGCTGTGGCAGCTACTGCTAATCCCAAGATACTTGCTCCTGTTAATGAAACAGATCAGGTGGTTTTCCTGCCATTTAATGATGAACAAGCGTTGGAACAAGCATTTGCCTCTTATGGAGAGGAGGTTACGGCTGTAATAATTGAAGGAATTCAAGGGGTGGGGGGAATTCAAGTAGCCACACCGACTTTTTTGCAAAAAATTAGAACGTTAACGACACAGTATGGTGCGGTTTTCATTGCAGATGAGATTCAATGTGGATATGGTAGAACGGGCTCTTTTTATACCGTTACTGATGCTGGGGTACAAGCCGATATTTACACCATGGCGAAGGGAATGGGCAATGGTTTTCCTATCGGAGCCTTAGCCATCGCATCACAATTCAAACCTTGGCATGGTCAATTGGGTACTACTTTTGGCGGGAATCACCTCGCTTGTGCAGCAGCAGTTGCGGTTTTAGAAGTGATGCAACAAGAACAACTTGTACAACAAGCTAAAACAACGGGAGCCTATCTGTTAGATGAACTAAGCAAGTTGGATAAAATACTAGAAGTACGTGGAAAAGGATTGATGATCGGAATTGATTTGCCTGTCGAATTAAAGGATTTACGCCAAGATCTTCTATTTAAAGATCACATTTTTACAGGTAATGCAAGCCCTAATGTTATTCGTTTACTGCCAGCTTTAAATCTTACCAAAGACGATGCAGACTTATTCTTAACTAAATTCAGTAAAAGATTACAACAATACTAATACAAGAACCGATGAAACAGTTTTTTTCAATATACGATATTCCTTCTTTATCAGAGGCAGTACACACTGCATTGACGTGTAAGGCGAATCCATTTCAAAATGAACACTTAGGCAAGCACAAGGTTCTTGGTTTGGTGTTTTTAAATCCGAGTTTGCGTACTCGTATGAGTACGCAAAAGGCAGCGATGAATTTAGGCATGGAGGTGATGGTGATGAATATGACCTCGGATGGTTGGGCTTTGGAAACGAAGGATGGAGTGATCATGAACGGAGATACAGCAGAACACATCAGAGAAGCGGCAGCTGTCATGGGACAATATTGTGATATCTTGGGGTTGCGTTCTTTTCCAGGGTTACAGGATGTTGAGGTAGATTACAGGGAAGAATTATTTCACAAATTCGCTCAATATTGTGGCAAACCTGTGGTGAGCTTAGAAACGGCAACTAGACACCCTTTGCAGAGTTTTACGGATTTAATTACCCTTATTGAGCAAGGTGATTTTGAATATGACACTGATACAAAACAATATAGTCCACAAAAAAACAAACCGAAGGTTGTTTTAACTTGGGCGCCACATGTTAAGTCCTTGCCACAAGCAGTACCAAATTCTTTTGCTGAATGGATGGTACAAGCAGAGAAAGAAGGTTTAATTGATTTCGTTATTACACACCCTGAAGGCTATGCGCTAAAGGAGGAATTTACTCAAGGAGCAACGGTTTTAACCAATCAAAAGGAGGCATTACAAGAGGCGGATTTTGTCTATGTAAAAAACTGGTCTAGCTATGAAAACTATGGTCAGATTACGTGTACAGATGCTTCCTGGATGTTAACCCTAGAGCATCTGAAAGTAACCAATCAAGCCAAAGTTATGCACTGTTTACCAGTAAGACGCGATCTCGTTATTGCTTCTGAAGTCTTGGATAGCGCACATTCGATTGTCATTGAAGAAGCAGGAAATAGAGTATGGGCAGCGCAAGCAGTCTTACAAGAAATGTTGAAAAATAAGTAAAGATGCAAAAACTAACCGTAATTAAGATAGGGGGAAATATTGTGGATAATGAACAGGCATTGAGCCAATTTTTAGATGCTTTTACACAACTTGATACCCTAAAGATTTTAGTGCATGGAGGAGGGAAATTGGCGACAAAATTGGCAGGACAATTAGGGCTTTCGACCGAAATGGTGGAGGGAAGACGCATTACCACAGCAGCCTTGTTACCTGTGACGGTTATGGTGTATGCTGGATTGATAAACAAACAAATTGTCGCTCAATTGCAAAAGAGAACATGCGATGCTTTTGGGGTTTCAGGAGCCGATGGACAACTCATAATCAGTAAGAAACGCCCAATAACCTTGGTAGATTACGGATTAGTTGGTGATTTTACACCGCGAGAGGTTAATAGTACGCGTTTAAAACAATTGCTTGAATTAGGGCTTTGTCCTGTATTTTCGGCTATTACAGCTGATGAAGAAGGACAATTATTAAATACAAATGCGGATACCATAGCTTCAAATTTAGCTATAGCCTTGGCTACGCATTATCAAGTTGATCTGGTCTACTGTTTTGAACGCAAGGGAGTCTTGCGCAATATACACGATGATGCCTCTGTAATCGATACAATTAACTCGTCCAACTTTAATCAATTAAAAGAAGAAGGAGTTATTGCAGATGGGATGCTACCAAAAATAGTCAATGCCCTAGCTGCTGTTGAACAAAATGTACATCGCGTTTGCATCAAACAAGCAGAAGACCTTTTAAACCCAAAAGCAGGTACAACGATTAGCCCATATTAACCAAATAAAAAATGAAAAAAGAATTAACTACCCAAGCCATACAGCTGCTAGAGCACTTAATTGCTACCCCTTCGTTTAGTAAAGAAGAAGATCAAACGGCAACAATACTAGCCCAATTTTTAGCGAATCACGGAGTAGAAGTACATCGCGAACTCCATAATGTTTGGGCATTTAATCAACACTTTGATGCGAATAAACCAACCATTCTGTTGAATTCGCATCACGATACGGTACGTCCAAATAAAGACTACACCCGAGATCCCTTTACACCTACACATAGTGAGGGTAAACTATATGGATTGGGAAGTAATGATGCAGGAGGGTGTTTAGTTTCGTTGTTGGCTACTTTTTTATATTTCCACAAACAAGAAAATTTGAAATATAATTTCTGTATGGCCGCTACAGCAGAAGAAGAAATCTCTGGTACAGCTGGATTGGAGTACGTTCTTCCAAAATTAGGAACGTTGGATTTCGCTATTGTGGGGGAGCCCACACAAATGCAGCTAGCTGTTGCAGAACGAGGCTTGATGGTGTTAGATTGTGTAGCAAAAGGACGTTCAGGGCATGCAGCGCGTAATGAGGGGGAAAATGCTATTTTCAAAGCGATTCAAGATATTACTTGGTTTAACAGCTATCAGTTTCCGAAAGTTTCGACTGAGTTTGGTCCTAGTAAGATGAGTGTGACGATGATTCAGGCTGGGACGCAACACAATGTTGTTCCAGCTACTTGTGAGTTTGTTGTGGATATTCGCGTAACGGATGCCTATACCAATGAAGAAGTATTGGAAATTGTCAAACAACATGTAGACTGTGAGGTTTACGCACGTTCAACGCGTTTAAAACCCTCGTCTATAGCCAAAGATCACCCCCTTGTACAAGCGGGTATTCAATTGGGACGCACCACTTATGGATCACCGACAACGAGTGATCAAGCGCTGTTGGATATTCCTTCGTTAAAATGTGGTCCTGGTGATTCTGCTCGTTCGCATACGGCAGATGAATATGTTTATATCGATGAAATTGAAGAGGGAATCAACCTCTATATTGAAATGTTGAATCAAATCGTGAAGTAAGATGAAATTATGGCAAAAAAATACAACAGTGGATCAAGCAGTTGACGCATTTACTGTTGGTCAAGATAGAGCATTAGACATGAACTTAGCGCCTTTTGATGTGCTGGGATCATTGGCGCATACGCAAATGTTACAGCAAATAGGGCTTTTAACCTCCACAGAATTGGCTTCTATTCAAAAAGAATTAAAGGCAATATATCAAGAGATTGTCGAGGGGAAGTTTCAGATTGAAGACGATGTGGAGGACATTCACTCTCAAGTGGAGTTGCTTTTGACTAGAAGAATCGGTGAGGCAGGAAAAAAAATCCACGCCGGTCGTTCTAGAAATGATCAAGTTTTGGTTGATTTAAAGCTGTATTTCCGTCATGAACTCGAAAGTTTGGTACAACAAGTCAAAGTGGTTTTCGACACATTTCAACAGCTGAGCAACCAACACAAAGCCGTGATCATGCCTGGCTATACGCATTTACAAGTGGCTATGCCTTCGTCTTTTGGGCTATGGTTTGGCGCGTATGCAGAGAGTTTGGTTGATGATTTAGAATTGATGTTAGCCGCTTGGAAAGTAGTCAATAAAAACCCGTTAGGTTCTGCTGCGGGCTATGGGTCTTCTTTTCCATTAGATCGCCAGCTGACTACGGATCTTTTGGGTTTTCAAAGCATGAATTACAATGTGGTTTACGCGCAAATGGGAAGAGGAAAAAGTGAGCGTATTGTGGCACAGGCCATGAGTGCTATTGCTGCAACATTAAGCAAATGGGCTATGGATTGTTGTTTGTATATGAGTCAAAATTATAATTTTATTGCTTTTCCAGCTCATTTAACTACGGGATCAAGTATTATGCCACATAAAAAAAATCCCGATGTATTGGAATTGATTCGTTCACGTTGTAATAAAATACAAGCCTTGCCCAATGAGATTGCATTGATGATCACAAATTTACCCGCAGGATATCACCGTGATTTACAGTTGCTTAAAGAAAATTTGTTTCCTGCTTTTACCTCGTTAAAAGAGTGTTTAGCAATGACGCAGTTGATGTTGAATCACATACAAGTTAACCCCGAAATCGTAGCGGATACAAAATACGATTATTTGTTTAGTGTTGAGGTGGTGAATGCCTTGGTTTTAGAGGGAATTCCTTTTAGAGAAGCGTATAAACAAATCGGTTTAGCTATTGAAGAAGGATCCTATCAACCCGAAAGAAATGTGGTACACACTCATCAAGGAAGTATAGGTAATTTGATGAATGACGAAATTAAAAAAGAATTTGATACTGTATTTCAAGCCTTTGATTTTGAACAAATCCAAAAAAAACTAGTACGTTTAGTGTTGTGATTAATTGTAAAAAAGCATAGAGATTTGTTTCTATGCTTTTTTTAGTTTAAATTTATGTTAAACCTAGGATTATGAAAAAACTAAAATTACGAATGATAGCGCTTGCCTTTATAGCAGGATTTACGATGATTTCTTGCTCAAGTGATGATAATAAGGAAGCCGCCTATGATGTGTATAATTTACCTTATACACCCTTAACCGACTTATCAGAATTGGGTAAAGAAACCTATTTTTACGTAGGAATTAAAATAGAGGGATATAAAACACAACTAATTCCTCCCACGAAGGAAACCTGTTTAAAAGAGGATAAAATTGTTGCTCTTTACAACGATGATGAAATGCTTGTCCGATTAGACTATAAAAGAAGTGGTATTAACTGCAAAGGCTATGATAATATAAGGCTAACTCAAAATAAAATAGTGCAGCCGGGAATTTTGAATACAAATTTATATGTGGCGGGTACCTATGAAAAGGCAGATAATGGAGATATGGTTTTGGTTCCCTCAGATAGTAATGAACGTTTTGAGGGCGATATTGAAATTGGATTCCAAGGAAGATATTTACGTATCGAAGATCGCATGTCTCACTACTCACGTCCAGCTAACGTGAATAAGGTATATTTATATTTTGAAAAAATAAGCGAATAGTTTAAATTGAAATCATAATCTATAATTTAAAATTTTGTTATTTTTGCAAAAAATATATAATATGAAATATTGGATTGGATTAGTAGTTGTTTTGGTAAGTAGTCTATTTTTGTCATGCTCAAGTTCTGATGATACAAAAGAAATAGATCCTATTTTCTCCTTACCTTATACGCCTTTGAGTAGTATGAATGATCTTGATGAGGGCGATTACGCATATGTAGGGATAAAAATAGCAGATCAAAAAGTAGGGATGATCACACCGACTAGTACAACATGTGCACGTAAGGATTTTATGACCATCTTTTATGATGGAACAGAGCTAAACCATATGATTTACTACAAAAAAAACAGATCCTGTTCAGGTACGGTAGCGGTTATGCTTTCTGAAATGTTTTTGGAAAACGAGGGTATTTTGGCTACATTGATCGGTTCATCTGATCAGTCTAATCCTAGTGCGGTGCCTCATGATACGAAGAATCATATCCGTCTGGAAGTTGGATTTCAAGGAGAATACCTGCGTATTGAAGACAGAATGTCCAATTTTACGCGTACTAAACACAACGAAAAGGTATACCTTTATTTTAAGAAAAAATAAGACATAAAAAAAGGCTGCAACTGCAGCCTTTTTTACTATATATCATCGTAGTTGATGTGGATTTCATCCGAGGTGACAATCGCTTGACACGATAGAATTAATCCTTCAGCAACTTCATCATCAGTCAGTATACTATTGCGTTTCATAGTTGCAGATCCCTTAGTAATACGGCACATGCAAGAGCTACAAATTCCACCCTGACACGAATATGGCGCATCAATACCAGCATCTAAGACGCCAGTTAAAAGCGCTTGACTCTTTGGCATCTCAAAGGTCGATTCTTCATCGTCTACAACAACTGTTACTTTCGTACTTCCTCCTTGTGCTTCTACTGGGTTATTCCCATCTGTATTAGGGGTGAAGATCTCAAAGAGAATCTGCTCTTTTTCTACCCCTTTTGACTGAAGGGTATCACTTACTAAGTCAATCATTTCTTCTGGTCCACACAAGAAATAGGTTGAAAAAGTTTTATCTTGATGTTTATTGTTTACTACAAAATTGATGGCCGCTTTGTCAATACGTCCAAAAAGAGAATCGCCTTCTCTCATTCTCGAATATACAAAGTGAACATAAAGCTGTTCAGGATATTGCTCCTGAAGTTGGTGTAATTGCTCATGGAAGATGGTCTCCTCTTTTGATTTATTCCCATAAACCAGAACAAATTTACTGTTGGGTTCTTGTGTTAAAACACTTTGTAAAATGGACATAACTGGTGTAATTCCACTACCTGCAGCAAAGGCTGCATAATTAGCTGCTGCTTCTGGATTGGGACTAAAAGTAAATCGTCCATCAGGAGCCTCTACAGCCAATTGATCACCAACTTTCAACACATCATTAGCATAGGTAGAAAAAATACCTTGTTCTACTTTCTTTACAACAATGCGGATCTCTCCACTTTGCGGGGTCGAGCAGATCGAATAAGCTCGCCTTATCTCTTTGCCGTTATGTTCATAGCTAATGTTGAGATATTGCCCAGCAACAAAGGTATACTCTTGTTGTAAGGAAGCCGGAATTTCCAATGCGATTGAAACCGCATGAGGAGTTTCGCTGCGAATCTCTTTTACCGTTAAATTGTTGAATCTTGACATGGTTAGTTCTGTTTATTTTGGGCAAAAATACAAAACCCATGGTGTAAAAGGAAGTTTTAGAACTCAGATTAACGAAAATTATTATACCTATAAGTTATAGGTATAAAAAAAATACTATATTTGTATACCTAAGAATCTTATATATGGCAAAGCAACAACAACTATACAAAGGTAGCTTGAATACAATTATCATGAAGTTATTGGCTGAAAACGGTCGCATGTACGGTTATGAAATTACCCAAAAAGTAAAGGAAATTACCACCGGGGAGATGGGTCTGACCGAAGGAGCACTTTACCCAGCTCTGCACAAGTTGGAGGCAGATGGTTTTTTAGATGTGGACATGGAACGCGTAGACGGACGAGTAAGAAAGTACTATAAATTGACCGAAAGTGGTGTAAAGGAAACAGATAATAAGATGGAGGAATTGGAAAATTTCATTCGAAACATGCAAAATATAGTTAACCTGAAATTGACTTAAGTCTTTATAAAAGGATATTATGGAGCAAATGAAAAAATTAACCCTAGAACAAGTACAGTCCATTGAGGATCGATTACTGCAAAAATACGAGTTGCAACAGGATGAAATTCGATATGAGATTCTCGATCACATCGCTTGTGCGATTGAAGAAGTAATGAATCAGGGAGAAACCTATGAAGAAGCAACAACCCTAGTTTTTAGAACGTGGAATGTTCGATTGATTGCTGATGAGAAAGGAGTATTCAAAGGAATTCCGCATTTTATTTTGAATCAATTCAATAAGGAGTATACAAAAGTTGAGCTACAATCGTTACTGATCGCTGCGATTTTATCTATCCCCTTGTTGCTGGCGTCTTGGTATGCACAATGGAATCAGATCCTCTTGATGAGTTCTTTGTTTGTTTTACATACCTGTGGTGTTTTTATTATACATAAAGAATCAAAGCATATACAGGATTATCGCTATGATTTTTTTAGAGGAAAAGCAAGGAGTACCTGGATTAAGAGTACAATCCCTTTTGTTTTTGTGGTTGTTTTTTACATGATCTGGGGAACCTATGAGCAGATGTCCAATTTTAGTTTTTTAGTGGTTTACTATTTTATTTTCAACTCCTTTTTGCTCCTGCGATTTAGAAAATATTGTAAACATCAAAAATTTAAATTAGCGAAATAACGCATAGCAAGAAGAAAAGACGGAAAAACAGTGTTTTGTACTATGTTTAATCTCGTAGTTTATAAAAAATGAAGAAACTTACAACCAAACAAATACTAGAAATAGAAACCCGAATGATTCAACAATACGATCTGAATTTTCAAGCATTCCGCGATGAGGTTGTGGATCATATCGCTTGTGAAATTGAGGAGTATCTTGAGCAAGGGGTTGAGTATACACAAGCAAAACAACATGTGCTGGGAAAATGGCATTTTGAATTGAAACCTGTGCTGGGAAAACAGGGTATTCCTACGTGTATCGTAAAGCAACTGTATCGTAAAGATGCCGTGTTTTACCTCGTTTTTTTCCTTTTATTTTTGATGAGCTGGCTCCTTGGGAGTTTGCAGGTTCTGGAGTTCACGCCTACTCCTTGGGTTAGTTTTGGTTGTTTCCTACTAGCATTCCTTATTTCTGTGGTGGTACAAAAGCGCTTCTTTAAGCAAAAGAGTTATGAAATGAAGTTCTATATGCATGTCTTGGGCAGTGTGATGCTAGTGAATATCATCTCATTAACCGTGGCAATGTTCCACCTAAGAAAGGACATTACACAAGATGTTCTTTTGACTCCCTATCATCTATTTGTAGTAGCTGTTCACTTGTTGATCTTGAATGTGTTTTTTGCTAGTCAGGTGATGCAACAGTATCGCAAGGTGAAAACGCAATCGATATAATTTAAATCTGGAAGCATGCAAACACTCACGACAGACCAATTGCAACAAGTGGAAGATTTTTTAGTTGATCAATACGCTATGCAAGTAGATGAAGAGGTACGAGGTGAGGTATTAGATCATATTGCTTGTGCGATTGAAGAACAAATCAATCAAGGACAATCGTATAAGATCGCTTTTATGAATGTCTTCAATCAATGGCACCCTCATTTACAACCCTCGCGGTTTAATGGCTATCAAAACATTCCGCGTTTTATTGCACGTCGGCTGATAAAAAATGACCTGTTGGTTCATGTGGGGATTATCCTTAGTCTTTCACTTTTCTTGAGCTTACTAGGAGAAGTAAACTATATTTTAACATCGAGTAGTTGGGGTCTTTTGCTGTTTTCGTGGCTTATAAATCAACAGTGTTTACATCAAGTGAAACATCAACAGAGTTTTTCACTCAATTATTATAAAAAACAACTACATTATTTAAACTATTTGAATGTTATGGCACTACTTGTTTTACTGATCCTATTAGGTTGGATGTGGGATGTACCCGCTATTCTTGAAGAACGGGCTCCAACGATTCTATACACTTCTTGTTTTTTATTTGCCGTGAATACCTATTTATCTTATCGTCTTTATCAATTTAGGACAGTAAAAAAGTGAAATGATGATTAATCTTACACCACACCAACTCCAACATATAGACCAGTTTCTACTGGAACACTATCGCTTGTATTATATCGATCTTCGAGCAGAAGTAGTCGATCATATTGCTTCGGATATTGAAACAGAACTTCATACAGGAAAAAATTACGAAGAAGCCTTTGTTCTTGTGATTTCAAAATGGGATGTGTTATTGAAACCTGCCAAGGGATTTTTTAGAGGGATTCCGTATTTTGTTGCACAACAATGGAAAAAAGAACGCTTTAAACGAGGTGGACGAGCGTGTCTGTTTGGTGTACTGACCACCTTGTTGTTTGCGGGTTTGTTCCATGGCATAGTAGCCCTAGGCGAGGACTATGTATGGGGATTGGGAATTTTAGTGCTATTGTTTATTAGTTGTGTACTAATGTTTCTAAGAAATTTCAGCTTAGTAGAAAATATGCCATTACAAACGGCAACAGGGACTTTTCTGCGCGTTGAATTCAAGAGACTCGGTATGATACAGAGTTTTATTATTATCATAGGAGGAGTGAGTCGATTTAGGCTCATGCCTTCTGGAGATTGGTATTTTTATATGTATTTATTGATAGGCATTAGTACGTTGTTCTATTTGATTCAGTGGAGAATGGATTATCACAAAGAGAAAGTATACCAAATTAAATGGCAAATGCTATAAAATGTAGAAGATATGGAGAGAAAAGTTACACTTCAAGAAATTGAACAATTACACCGTTTTGTACGGCAACACTATGTTGAGTTTTACGATGTGGAGTTGGAATTGGTCGATCACTTAGCTCACGATATTGAAGCGCAATGGGCAAAGGATGCAACAGTATCCTTTGAGCAGGCTCTGCAAATTGCATTTAA
This sequence comes from Myroides sp. C15-4, assembly GCF_050522745.1. Classification (NCBI taxonomy): domain Bacteria; kingdom Pseudomonadati; phylum Bacteroidota; class Flavobacteriia; order Flavobacteriales; family Flavobacteriaceae; genus Myroides; species Myroides sp. C15-4. The sequence goes on from NZ_JBMVQX010000007.1 coordinate 90,440, forward strand.
AAAGTTTGGCATTTTTGGGTTCAGCGATGTGGTGGAACAAAAGATTAACAAATTAAATAGCGCTTACTATAAAGAGAGTTTTCGATTATTAAAGGAGTTTTTTACCTTACCTAAAATTGTTGTGTCGGTGGCGTTATTTTTAGTGCTCTACCTCGCAAAAACGTATCTTTCTCAATATGGGATACGATTCGTTGAAGACTTCTTTTTAGGCCTTGGATTTTTATTTATCGTCGTGCAAATGGTAAAATTACATCGGGAGAAAAAAGTCAGAGAAAAGGCAAAAGAAAAAAAATGGCTGTTGCAATCTGTACTGTACAACTTAGAAGTATGGCCCTATTATTTCATTACGCTTTATGTGTTTAGATGGATTCTACCACGGGGATTTAATACTGAAAATACAGCGCTTTCACTGCTCTCTGTTTTTATACTTACGGTAACTGTATTGTACGTTTATGTATTAAAAGCTGTGGTAGTTCCAAAGGTTGAACGTGATTTGAACGAACAGAAAACAAAAATAGTAACCCTGTAAAGACAATGAGAATACTTAGCCCATTAGAAACCGAAGAACTTCACCGCTTTGTCCGTCAACACTATGTTGAGTTTTACGATGTGGAGTTGGAATTGGTCGATCACTTAGCTCACGATATTGAAGCGCAATGGGCAAAGGATGCAACAGTATCCTTTGAGCAGGCTCTGCAAATTGCATTTAAAAAGTTTGGCATTTTTGGGTTTAGTGATGTTGTTGAAGTAAAAGTCAATCGATTGACCAAAGTTTATATCAAAATGATGCTGAAACAATTGATGTCATTCTTTACGTTGCCAAAGATCATTTTTTCAATTGCGCTGTACTTGATCCTATTTACTATAGGGGTTACCTATCAAGAAAATGGAGTTTGGTTTCTCTTTTGCTTGCTTTTTGGGTTGACAACTATTTATATGATTATAGGTACCCTATGGCAGCGAAAACTAAAGCTACAACAGCGTTTGACTCGGCGAAAATTCCTATTGGAGACCGTTGCAATTCAAAGCTATTCTGGAGGAGCTTTTTTATCGGTTAGTACCATTTTTATTCAACTGCCCAATATGACACATACTTTTGAGGTCAATCCATGGGCGATCGGACTAATCGCCCTTCTGGTACTTTTAATGAGCTTGTGGAGCTATATTGCTATCTTTATTCTCAAACCAAAATTGCAGACAGAACTGGTGCAATTAGTTGAAAAATACCGAGTTATTTCCTAATCTAAATAGCAAATGCCCCCTTTTTTTAAAGAGGTAAATTAGGGAATAAACACAAAAGAAAGTGCAGGTGATGTAACATAAATGGAAGAGTGGCGTCTTATCGTTTATCAACCAACATACATCACATGAAAAAATTAATCACCTTATTTGTGTGTTCGCTGTCTTTGTTCTCTTTTTCACAAGTCAGCGGAACGCTTGTTGATCAAGCGGGAAAACCCATTAGCTATGCGACCATTATCTTGGAGCAAACCCAGCAAGGGGTTATCAGTAACGACAAAGGAGAATATGAGATTAAGCCAAAGTCCACGGGCAATTATACTTTTGCTTTTCAGTTCTTAGGTTATAAAACAGAACGAAAAAACGTCCAATACGAAGGAAAACCCTTAACTCTAGATGTGGTGCTTCAAGAAGAAGAGTTCCAATTGGACGATATTGTCATTAAGGTGGGGAAGAACCCTGCGGATGAAATTATTCGCAGAGCCATTGCCAACAAGACAAAAAATACCCAAGGAGCCGCCTCTTTCTCCGCCGATTTTTATTCCAAAGGAATGATCAAGAGTTTGAAAATACCCAAATTTGCACAAGATAAAGTCTATGTTGGTGAAGATAAAGCCAGCGGATTAGACTCTTTAGGACAGGGAATACTGTACTTGTCAGAAACAGTATCCGAATTAAAATATCAAAAACCCAATCAACTAAAAGAACATATTGTTGCCTCTAAGATTAGTGGAAACAACAGCGGCTATAGTTTTAATACTGCCGATGAATCCATGTATGATTTTTACGACAATCAATTTCGAATGGCCGATTTTGATATCCAAATGATTTCTCCTTTGGCCAATCAGGCATTTTCTTTTTATCGATTTAACTTAGAGGCTACTTTCAAAGACAATGGCGTAGTGATCAATAAAATCAAAGTAACACCAAAAGTAAAAAATCAGCCCGTTTTCTTTGGCGATATTTATATTGTCGATGATACAGCAGCATTATATGGCGTGGATCTTACTGTGACAGGGGTGAGTTTACAACAGCCTTTCCTCGAGTCTATTGCCATCAGTCAAAATTTCTTTTACAACGAAGCCAATCAAACGTGGGTTAAGCGATCGCAAACGTTGGATATGTTGATTAACTTATTTGGATTCAAAGGACAAGGTGTGTTTTTGAGCGTATTCAACAACTACAATTTTACACCCAATTTTACAAGAGCCGATTTTGGAAAAGAAGTTTTATCCTTTGCCAAAGACGCCAATAAAAAAGACGACGACTTCTGGACAAACCAACGTTTGTATCCCCTAACTGTTGAAGAAAGCAAAGACTACCAATTTAAAGATAGTATCCGCGAGCGAATTGAGTCGCCAGCTTACCGAGATAGTATTCGAATGGTACGCAATCGCTTTGATGTTCTTGCTCCGATTACAGGATACCGATACAGAAGTAAAAAGGAGCACTTTACGTTGAATTATGATGGTTTAATCGAATTAGACAAAATTGGATTTAATACCGTTCAAGGTTTTTATATGGGAACGGGTTTATCAGCGACTTGGTATGAAAAAGATAAAAAATCATATACACGTGCTGCTGCGAATGTAAACTATGGATTTGCCTCTGAGCGTTTTCGTGCCTACGGTACTTTAAGTCATCAATTCAATGACTTAAATAAATCTTCGGTATACGTAAGAGGAGGAACAAAAATAGAACAGTTTCACAAGGATAACATCAGTGAAGTTTTCAATAGTTTGTTTTCTTTGCTCTTTAGAAAGAACTTTGCCAAATACTATAACAACGAAGAGGCTTATGTAGGGTATAAGGGCAAATTTGTCGATGAGGCGATCAGCTTAGGAGCTGAAGTAGGATACGAGCAGCGAAAACCGCTGTTTAACAACGCCAATGGTTCTTTTTATACCGGAAGTAGAGCCTATACGTCAAATGATCCTACAGCGCCTTTAAACGATTTAAGCGCGCCAATTGAATTACATCACGTATACAAATTCAAAGTAGGAGCGAATATCAATTTGGGTATGACTTATATTTCTTATCCAGAGGAGCGTTGGTATATACGCAATGCAAAATATCCAAAAATTAATGTTGGATACGAAAAAGCATTTGGAGGTAGCGAAAATCGCTATAACTACGATTTAGTTACAGCAGGTATTAAACAAGATATTACGCTAGGTAATAAAGGTGAGTTTTCCTATGCGGTTAAAGGGGGACACTTTTTTCATGGAAAAGATATTGCCTATGTCGATCGCAAGCATTTTTCAGGAAATGAAACCCATTTGAATATTGAAAATGACCGCATGAGTTCTTTTAACTTATTGCCTTATTATAGCTTGAGTACCAACAAATCCTATCTAGAAACTCACCTAGAGTATAATTTCAAAGGATTTATTATGAATCGCTTGCCTTTGTTGAAATGGACAGGGTGGAATGTAGTGGCGGGCTATCACAATGCAGCTACATCAGAAGCAAAGGTATATCAAGAGTTTACCGTAGGGCTATCTAATATCGGTATTGGTAGCATGAAAGGGTTCCGCGTAGATTATGTACGCGCTTATCAAGGAAGTGCATTCTTCAAAGATGGTTTTATGTTTGGCTTTAAAAAAGACTTTTAAAAATACGTTTGATCATTGGATATGTAACTGAATTTAGTTTATTAGATACGATCCAAAAAAAGCCCGATACACTGTATCGGGCTTTTATATTGTAAGAAAATGCGATTAAAAGTTTGATTTGAATTGCTCCAAGAAGCGAACATCATTTTCGTAGAACATGCGAATATCGCTGATTTGGTATAATAACATAGCGATACGCTCGATTCCCATACCAAAAGCAAATCCACTGTATTCATTTGCATCGATGTTACAATTGGTTAATACGTTTGGATCAACCATTCCACATCCCATGATTTCTAACCAGCCTGTTCCCTTGGTGATTCTATAGTCAACTTCTGTTTTTAATCCCCAATAGATATCTACTTCAGCACTTGGCTCCGTAAAAGGGAAATAAGAAGGACGTAAGCGAATTTTTGATTTTCCAAACATCTCTTTTGTAAAGTACAATAAGGTTTGTTTTAGATCAGCAAAAGACACGTCTTTATCAATGTATAATCCTTCTACTTGGTGGAAAATACAGTGTGAACGAGACGAAATATCTTCATTTCTAAATACGCGACCTGGAGAAATTGTACGCAAAGGCGGCTTGTGATCCTCCATATAGCGTGCTTGCACCGATGAAGTGTGTGTACGCAATAAATGTTGTGGATTCGACTGAACAAAGAACGAATCTTGCATATCACGTGCTGGGTGATAGTCAGGGAAGTTCAATGCTGAGAAGTTATGCCAGTCGTCTTCAATTTCTGGACCTTCAGAAATAGTAAAACCAATGCTGTTAAAAATATCAACAATTTGATTTTTTACAAGAGAAATCGGGTGTCTTGATCCAATAAGTGTCGGATAGCCTGGACGAGTTAGATCGCCATATAATCCTTGTACGTTCTTAGATTCTAATTCCTCTTGGATGGTTTTTACTTTAGCTTCAATGGCGCTTTTTAATGTATTAATCGCCTGGCCGAATTCCTTTTTCTGATCGTTAGGAACGGTTTTAAAGTAGGCAAATAATTCATTTAAGATCCCTTTTTTCGAAAGGAACTTAATTCTAAAAGCTTCTAGTTGTTCTTTGTTATCAGTTTGGAAATGTTCTGCCTCGCCGATGTATTCTTTTATTTTATCTATCATTTTAAGTAAAGTAAAAGGCAAATTTACTGCTTTTCATTTAGACATAAAATTTAAAGCAGGCTAATTTTTTATTTATGTGCGTTTTAATCAATATATTTTAGTTCTAAGAAGTAATGGACGATTGCTTCTTTCATTAGAACACTTTGTTCACCTGCTCGAAGTGCAGGTAATTGCTCTTTTACGTTGTAATGGGGCCAACCATCATCGTCATAGTGATCGAATTCATAATATCCATAGGGCTCAAGTAGGCGGCATATTGCGATATGCATTAAATTAACTTTATCGTCTTTTTTATATCGTTTTTTAATTTTACCTAGTTCTTGAACGCCAATAAGATAGATGATTGATTCTAAATCGAGGACTTCGCCGTCGCCAAAGCGGGTTGATATTTTGTGTACCACATCATCCCATCGCTTTTTTAATTGTTCATCTCTTGCCATATTGTTGTTTGTTTGATGAAACAAAGATACAATTTCCTTATGATGCAGATTTATAGAAAAAAATAATAATTTAGTGAACTATTAAATGTGGTTGGAATGGTATTAGATATTTTAGTGGTTTTAGCTTTGGCTTTTGGTGTGTTTACAGGAATAAAAAAGGGTTTTTTTGTATCCGTTGTTGCTTTCTTGTCGCTTTTGATCGGAACCATGGGAGCACTGAAGTTTTCCAATGTGGTCAAGGATTTTTTACAACATAAATGGGGGTGGGAATCTAGTTTTTTGCCTGTTTTGTCCTTTGCGATAGCCTTTGTTCTCGCTATTTTAGTGGTTCGATTGGCAGCACAAGTCGCTACTAAAGTATTTGAAGTTGCTTTTTTGGGCTTGTTCAATCGCTTGCTGGGTGCCCTCTTCCAGGTTTTAGTCGTTATCTTACTGATGAGTTTACTCTATGCGCTATTTGATCAGATCAATCGTCATTTTGTACTGGTACAGCCTGAAACGTTAGCCCAAGCAAAGAGCTATCAAGTTTATTTGTTTGTTGCTGAACATATTTTCCCTAGTTTATTCAAAATGGTGGGGTATTTATTTGAAAAAAGCGTCGATGTTTTGCAAACACCTACGCCTGAATCTATTTAAATTTTCGCCTTATATTTCGCGAATAGTCTCTTTGTCTATCCAACCTAGTTCTTGATTTTCTAAGCGAACGTTGATCCACAATCCCTTGCGATCCAGAATAAAAACTTTAGTTCCTTTGTGCAATTCTCTTAGCGTTGTTGAGGTGCTTTTTGCCTCTTCTTTTAGCTCGGTTTTGTCCGAAAATACAAGACCTATTGCGGTGTTTTTGGAGTAATTTGTTTCAAAAACTGCGGCGTAAATACTGGAGATACCCACAAGCACACTGAGTACCATAGCAACGAATAAAAGACGCTTCCCTGTGCTATTAGGCGTCTTATAGTATACGACAAAGAATAAGAGTAGTGCTACACTGCAGAAAGTCGCTAAAATAGCCCAACCGTCGGCAGATAGCTTACCTAGGGTTTGGTGGGCAATATCTTTTTTATTGTATTCCTGAATAATGGTTATATCGTCTTCTAGGTGTTCCTTGGTAAAATTGAGATTGGTCTTTGCTTCCTGCATGGTAGGATCTAACTGTAAGGCCTTTTCATAGTAATAAACGGCATCTACATAAGCACCAGTTTTGTAATATGCATTGGCAAGATTAAAATACAGTTCAGGCGAATTTTCATAGAAATTCGCTAAAGTTAAGTACCCTTCAATCGCTTCTTTAAAGTGCTCCTTTTGAAACGTTTCATTTACTTTGTCAAAAGTTTTTTGCCAATCAGCCGTTTGGGCATAGGTCCCTATACCAAACAAAGCAAATACAAGATAAAAAGTTAACTTTTTCATTAGGATTTAAATTGTTTTTCCAATTGATCGATAACATCAATTGCCGTTTCGTAATCTTTTACAATATTCACTTGTTCTGTTGGGGTATAGCGCGCCCATTCACAAGCATTTTTAAGGCTCATAAACGACTGAATCGCCTCTGTAGTAATGGCTTTTTTCTGCAAAATTTCCGTGATATTATCATTGCTCATTTCGCTGGTTTCCATCTGTAATTTTGCCTTTAGGAAGTTGTGTAAACAACGCTCTAATGCCTCATAAAATAACGCTTTATCCTTCATGTGTTTTTTGGCTTCTCCTAAGTATTTTTTCGCTAAGCGATTATTTCTTCTCAATCGATTTCCTTCCACGTCATTGGCTCTCGCAGAACGAAGGCGACTACCCACAACAAACAAGGGAATAGCTGCTAGTGGTGTAAATAATAAGAAATAGAATAAGGACGTATTCCAATACGTTGTTTGTTGCTGGTCAACAAAAGTTAATGTCGCTTTGTTCTTTTGGAAAAATTCCTGATCATCTGGGCTATCTGCTCCTGCTACTTCTTTGTTGGTTGGCAAAGTTGGACCTTCCAAAACATGGATTTTTATCGTATCCGTTTTGATCGTTTTGTATTGTTTTGACGCTAGATCAAAATAAGAAAACTCCATGGGGTCAATGTTGTATTCGCCTTTATACTGTGGAATGATGGTGTATTTATTGGTTCGATTTCCCTGTAATCCGAAAGCAGTTGGTGTTAGCTTTTCCGAATATTGTGGATCGTATACCTCTAAAGCGGAATGCGCCAGTGGAGTAGGTAGGGTAAGGAGGTTTAAATTTCCTTTACCAGAAACGGCCACCGTTAAGTTCAAAGGCTCTCCTGCTTTGAGTTCCTGTGTAGAAGGGGTAACTTTAAATGAAAAGTCTCCTACACCACCCGAAAAGGTAGCAGGTCGGTCTTTTTGTGGTAAATCTTGCGCATCAATGGTGATGGATTGGGTGCTGTAGTCTTTTTCGACTAACCCATATTCTGGAAAACCAAAGAAATCTCGACGACCTGTAGGAACTTCAACCTGCACAGTCAAAGACAAGGGCTTAATTACTTGTTTTCCCACTTCTTGCGCCATGATAATGTCCTGTTTCAAGACGACATAGTTATAGAGCTCTCCTTTGTATTTTCCTTGTTTTAATTCTGGACGCTGTGGCATATCTACACTATAGGTCCAAAATTTGTCATAGGTTGGAATTTCATTTCCTCTATAACCGCCAACGTTGGCATTAAAATAAAGCTTGTAAACGATGGTAATTGGTTCGTTGATAAACGGTTTTGACTTGGAAACTTCGGCAACTAGGTGAACTTTATCCAAAGATCCTTGTTGTATTTGATTCATACGTTGACGGGGATCTTGACGTTCAACAGCATCGGTTACCGTTAGGGTAATCGGATTGGTTGTTAGGGTTTCACCGTCAATTTGAATACTCGCTTTTCCAATGGTGATTTTTCCCTTTCTCTTGGGTTGTAATAGGTAGGAAAAAGACTTTTTAAATGATTTTTTTCCGTTAATCCAAGAATAACTAACAGAACTACTAGGGCCGCCTACAACGGTAAAAGCATCAAAAGAGGGCGGAGAGAAGTTATCTCCATCGCTATTCATGGTAAATTCAATCTGAACTACGTCATTTAAAGGCACTTGTTCTTTGTTCACACTCGCCTCAAAGCTTACCTGAGCTGTGAGCGATTGTGTGAAGAGGACACAAAATAATACAATATAAAAGTATAATGTTCTCATAATATCAAGCTTACCAGTCTTTTTTACGTTGTGTAGAAACGCCTTGTGCATCCCCTTTTTTATCTCCTTTTTTATTCTTGTCGATTAATCGTTGTTGCACCGCTTGTTCATCGCGATTTACAGCATCTAAAATACGCTCCATCTGCTCTTTGCTCTGTTGCTGTTGAGGTGTCGGTTGTTGCTGTTGATCGGAATTTTGATCCTTGTTGTCTCCTTGATCTTTGTTGTCGTTTCCTTGATCCTTTTTGTCCTCTTTTTTATCATCCCCTTTGTCGTCTTTATTCTGATCCTGGTTTTGATCTTTATTCTGCTGATCTTGGTTTTGATCCTTATTGTCCTGGTTCTCTTGATTCTCTTTGTTGTCCTGATTATCCTTGTTATCTTGGTTATCCTGATTTTGGTCGTTTTGTGGATTTTCTTCGTTTAACTTTTTCGCTACGGCATAATTATAGCGTGTTTCGTCATCTTTAGGGTTATTTCTCAGGGCATTTTTATACGCTTCTTCTGCTGCTTTATAATTTTTTTCAGCCATATAAGCATTGCCTAAATTGTGATAGGCTTTGTGCTTGGTTTCTTTCGTTGTCGCTTCTTTACTCGCTCTTGTATAGGCTGAGATAGCTTCTTTGTTTTGTTTTTGACGCAGTAAGCTATTGCCTAAATTATAGGTTGCTGTTTCTTTTTTTTCACTCTTAGAAGACGCAATGCGATAGGCCGCTTCTGATTGATTATATTGCTTGTGCTCATAGGATTCATTACCGATGGTTAAAGCGCGGCCTGCAGATTGACCAAATGAAGTCAAACAAGCAAAAAATAGAAATAGGAATGTGAGAGATATATTTTTCATTTTGTACAAGCTATAAACATTATTCTTTTTCATTGAAGAGATTTAACTTCTTCATCCAACTCGTTTTGCGTTCAAGAATGAATAAATCAATGAGAATTAATAAAAAGGCTAATCCTAAAAACCATTGAAATTGCGATTGAAACTCTGCAATTTGTTGAGATTCGAAATCTGTTTTCTCAATTTTATTGAGCTCATTGGTGATTAGATCTACGATTTCTTGGGTATTTGATCCGTAAAAATACTTTCCACCCGTTGCATCTGCAATGTGTTTCAGGGTAGATGGGTCTAATTTGGTGATGACAATTTCATTGTCCCAATCTTTTTTATATTCAATTCCTTTGGCTGTGCGTATTGGAATAGGACCTCCTTTTTCCGTTCCCACGCCAATGGTGATAATTTTGATGTTTTTGTCTTTGGCAATTTGAATCGCAGCATCGATATTTTCTCCGTGATCTTCTCCATCAGAGATGAGGATCATCACTTTACTTGTTCGCGGGTTATCAAAGTAATTACTTGCCACGTGAATGGCATCTTCCAAGGCAGTTCCTTGAGAAGAAACCATGTCAGTATTCATGGATTGAAGATACATCTTTGCCGCATAGTGATCTGTGGTAATGGGTAGCATGGGAAAAGCACTTCCTGCATAGCCAACTATACCGATTCGATCTGGTCCTAAGCTGTTTATAATTTGCGAGGTTAATTGTTTCATCTTTGCCAAGCGATCAGGCGCCATGTCTTGTGCTAGCATACTTTTAGAAACGTCTAGGGTAAATACAATATCCACACCTTGTCTCTTTACTGTAACAACACGTGTACCTATTTTAGGATTAACTAACCCTAATACGAGACAAATAAGTGCTCCAAGGTACAAACAGGCTTTGAGTATAGGTTTATTAGCAGATCTATTTGGCGCTAATGCTTGCAATGCCTTAGTCGTTGCAAATGTTTTTTGCACTTTCTTTTTCCACAGTATTTCCCATACAATGAGCAATGCAATGACGGCAATTGCAATTAGTAATAGAAAATATTTTTTGTCATCTAATTCCCACATAATGCTGTTAAATAAATCCTCTAAAAAGTGTTTTACCTAGAATAAAATCGAATGCTAATAAAATAAAAGCAAGCAGCGCGAATAATCGGAATTTTTCTTCTGTGTTGACATACTTCTGCTCGTCAATTTTGGTCTTTTCTAGTTGATTGATTTCTTCGTATATTTTTTTAAGACTTTCTGTATTAGTTGCTCTAAAGTATTGACCTCCTGTTTCTTTTGCGATCTTCTTCATTAAGGCTTCATCAAGTTCTACCGGAATTTTATCGTAGATGATCTCGCCATTTGGTCGAATGCCTACAGGCGATTCCGCCAGTCCATTGGTTCCTATACCTATGGTGTAAATTTTGATCTTAAATTCTTTCGCAATTTGCGTAGCCATTAAAGGATCAACAGTTCCTGTATTATTGACACCATCGGTTAGGAGAATAATAACTTTGCTTTTTGCAGGGCTGGTTTTGATGCGGTTAATCGCAGTAGTTAACCCCACTCCAATAGCCGTTCCATCTCGTAAGTCATCCGAGTATTTAATGTCACGTAGTGAATTTAACAACAGGGTTTTATCACTGGTCACTGGTGTTTTGGTGTATGCTTCGGCGGCATAGATTACAATTCCTATGCGGTCTGCTACGCGTTGTCCAACGAAGTCTCCTGCTACGGTTTTTAAGGCCTCTAAGCGGTTGGGTTTTAAATCTCGCGCTAACATACTTCCTGAAATATCCATCGCCATAACAATGTCTATCCCATGTGTTGCATGTATTTGATGGTCCACACTAATCACTTGTGGTCGTGCTAAAGCAACAATTAATGCACTTAATGCCAATACTCTCAATACAATGGATAAAGGCAATAAACGAACTAATAAAGTCGAATGCCCCATAAAGGGAGCCGTTGAACTTAATTTTAGTGTTGGCTTTTGTTTCTTTCTATTTCTGTACCAAATGAAGATAACAAGAGGTAATAGCAGAAACAACCAGAAGAATTCAGGATTTAAAAAGGTTGCGTTTCTCATAGTTACTTGTCTTGTTTGTATTGCATCGAATCATAAACACGCTCGGTAATTTCATCGGCATATTGATCCTTTGCTTTGTGGAAAATCCACATTTGATTTAAAATGGTTTTACTTTCATGTGTCAATACACATTCAAAAGCAATTTTTTGCTCTTTTCCTTTCTCTGATTGGAGTAAGAAGGTCCCTTTTGCTTTCAATCCAGTTAATCCCGACGCATTTTCGAATTTGTCATGTGTAATTTCAATGCCATCAACCGTGTGGTTTTTGATGATTAACTTGAGCGAATGATCGATGATTTCTTCTTCTGTATACTTGAAATCTTTTCCTGTTGCAATGGTACTTAACGCGATAAAAATAGGATCATCAAGCTCTCCTGCTTTGAATTGTTGAATGTTTTCAATCCCATCAATTCCACTATTATCTACCGTTGGATCGTTTTTTCGAATCAATACTTCAGGTGTACTTACGGTTAAGCCTAGGCCACTTCCATACGTACTGGTAATCCACTCTTGGTTTAACAGACGTTTGGTTGAATTGAAGGTAAAAATATTGAGGTTTCGCTCAGCTGTACTATTGACTACGTAAATAATACCAATCAGCAGTATAAGTGCTCCTGAAAGCATCAGCGGAATACCCAAACGCAATCTTTTTCTCTTTCTTTTTCGCTCTTCTCTTAATCGAATGCGCTCCGTTTGCGTGGCAGCAGAAATCGGATAGGCAGCATTGATCTCATTGATGATTTTTTGCGTATTTGAAGTATCTGCTGTGATTTCATTATCAGCAGGTTGCGATTTGGCAAATTTGACTAAATCAGCTGTATCCAATACGCGTTTAAATTCTTTAATTATTTTAGGATCAATTTTAATATCCTTATCGCGTAAGGTATTTTTTAAAATTGAAATTGTTTCAAATGTTGTTAACTCACGAGCAGAGATACCAAAAGTATCTTCAATAAAGGCGCGTGCGATATCGGTCATTTCAGAGTAGTATGGCTTCGCATCGCCGCGCGTCCAATGCTGTTTATCTTCTAACTCTTTTAATTTTGTAACGGCTTTCTCAAAAGGAGTACTGTATTTATCGTCTTCGGTTAAGTTTTTATCTTGTCGTCTTTTGATAAAGATATAGGCCACAACTCCAAGGAGAATAGATACAATAAGGAACGCTAAGTAATACCAACTTGTAGAAGGGGCAGCGCCTGTTTTTGAAATCGCTTTGATGTCATATAGCGGTGTTTTTAAAGTGTCAACCACTACATTTTGTACTTGAATGCGGATAGAATCCGTTTGGAATAACTTTGCATCAATAATAACAGGTAGTTGCGGAATCGTAAAACTACCTTCATCGAACTGGGTGAGTTCGTATTTTTTTGTAAGTTCAAAGAAATCTTCTTTGGTAACCGTATCAACGGGGTAAGAGTCTAGGATCTCTAAAGGACCTAGCGTTTTTGTTTCGGGAAACAACACCTTGCTATTCTTTGGTGCTATAGCTCGAATGGTATATTGAATAGGCTCTCCAATCTTGATACTAGTCGTGTCTACTTTTGTTTCAAGTGGCAACTGAGCGAACATCAACGGCGTGGATAACAAAAGAATAAGTACGCTTAAAAGATTGTATTTTGTTTTATTCAGTGTCATTTTATCTAGCTTTGAAATACCCTAATAATTTTTTTACATAACTCTCATCTACACGCATATTGATCACACCAGCTCCACATTTTAGGAAGGTTTTCTTGAATTGATCCTCCTGTTTGAGGAAATGAGCTGTGTATTGCTGTCTCACTTCTTTACGTCCAGTATTAATCATTTGCTCCTGTTTGCTTTCTGCATCATATACATTGATCAATCCAACATTAGGAAGTTCTTTTTCGCGTTCATCATATAAGCGAATACCCGTGATGTCGTGTTTCTTAGCTGAGATTTTCAAGGTGCTCTCATAAGGAGGCGTGATAAAATCAGACAAGATAAATACGATCGCTTTTTTCTTGATTACTTTTGACAAATACGACAAGGCTAAGGCCAAATCGGTTTGTTGACTTTTCGGTTTGAAATCAATGAGTTCTCTAATGATTCGCAGTACGTGTGTTTTTCCTTTTTTAGGAGGAACGAATAGTTCAATCTGATCTGAAAATAAAATAAGACCAATTTTATCGTTATTTTGGGTTGCAGAAAAAGCCAATGTAGCAGCTATTTCTGTGATTATTTCTTGTTTGAAAGCATCTGTTGAACCAAAGTTTCCCGATCCACTGATATCCACTAAAAGCATAAGTGTAAGTTCTCTCTCTTCTTCAAATACTTTGATATAGGGCTCATTATAGCGCGCAGTAACATTCCAATCAATGGCGCGTACATCGTCGCCAAATTGATACTGTCGCACCTCAGAAAAAGTCATACCACGTCCCTTAAAGGAAGTGTGGTACTCCCCAGAAAAAATATGATCACTTAAACGCTTGGTTTTGATCTCAATCTTTTTGACCTTTTTTAAAATCTCTTTGGTTTCCATTGTAAAAGAATTTTTCAACATCACGATTACCCAGCAGGGGATAATCGTCTCATTATATAGTAAGAACCGCTCGTAAAAACGACTATGGCACTTCTATTTCGTTTACAATTTGATTGATAATATCAACAGAGGTAATACTTTCTGCTTCTGCTTCATACGTAACCCCAATACGGTGGCGCAATACGTCAATAACGACAGCGCGAACATCTTCAGGAATCACATAGCCTCTGCGTTTGATAAAAGCATAGCACTTCGCTGCTGTAGCTAAGTTGATACTACCACGTGGAGAAGCGCCAAAGCTAATCATCGGTTTTAATTTTTCCAGTTTGAATTGCTCTGGGTAACGTGTAGCGAAAATAATATCGAGTATATACTTTTCGATTTTCTCGTCCATATACACTTTTTTCACTGCATCTTGTGCGCGTTTGATTTGATCTAAGGTAACTACAGGATTAATCGTTTGTTTTTCCCCTGCTAAATTTTGGCGAATAACGAGGCGTTCTTCTTCCAATTTAGGGTAATCGATCACTGTTTTTAACATGAAACGGTCCATTTGAGCCTCCGGTAATGGGTAAGTTCCCTCTTGTTCTACGGGGTTTTGCGTAGCCATAACCAAGAACGGTTTATCCAACGGATAGGTTGTATCGCTAATGGTTACTTGTTTTTCTTGCATCGCTTCTAAAAGCGCAGATTGTACTTTTGCTGGAGCACGGTTGATCTCATCCGCTAAGATAAAGTTCGCAAAAATAGGCCCTTTTCGAATAGAGAAGTCATTTTCTTTTACGTTGTAAATCATCGTACCAATCACATCGGCAGGGAGTAAATCTGGCGTAAACTGAATTCGATTAAACGATCCGTGTACGGCTTTAGATAAGGTGTTAATCGCGAGTGTTTTAGCTAAACCTGGTACACCTTCAAGTAAAATGTGCCCTTGTCCTAGTAATCCAATTAATAATCGATCAATCATGTGCTTTTGACCTACAATCGCCTTGTTCATTTCCATGGTCAAGATGTCAATAAAAGCACTTTCTCTTTCTATTAGTTCATTTAATTCTCGAATATCGTAATTTGATCCGGGTGTTTCCATAATAAAAGTTTTGTCTGAAAATATCGCTCATTTAATTATTCATGCAAATTCAAAAAATATTCGCTACAAAGTTGTTAATAGATGGTTAAATCTAAAGTTACTGTTCCACATTTGGGCATGATTTATGGGTTTCTTTTTATAATTTTAAGAACAAAAAATAATTTGCTATGATTAATAAGCGATTACTTATTAAAAATCTATTGGCCCAATATGATGAGAATAGTTTCTATGATAAGAAACGGCAGCTAAATTTACATACCAAATCGGGGAAAGCAAAATTTTTAAAGCATATTTGTGCTTTATCGAATTCAAATCCCGAAAATAATTCTTTTATTATTGTTGGTGTTGAAGACAATGGCAATGAATTGGTCGGTGTTGATTTTTACGATGATAGCAAAATTCAAAACTTAGTCAATGCCTATTTTGCCAATCCTCCAAGTATTACATATGATAATGTAACTTTTACCGACTTGGCTGAGGATAAGGTGATTGGCTTGGTTACGATTGCGCCTAACCCTGCATTAACAACCTTCAACCGAACCATAGGAGAGATTGTAGAAGGAACTTATTTTTCTCGGGTTGGCAGTACTTCTGTACCCAATGGTCCCCTTATTTATAACGGCAATAAAGGCGATGTAGAAAGCGTTGAAAAAAGTTCGCAAAATAATTTAAAGGACGTACTTGATAGTGTCGTGCGCTATATGGTACAATCCTCTAAAGAGATGCATGCCAATTACAAAGTGTTTAAAGAGCAATTCGTGATTTGTTGGGTGGGTAAAAAGAAGAATATTCGCGGTATTCCCTTTTATTCGCGTATGGATATTGAATTTGTCAATGAGCAAATCAAATTGTTTTACTCCTCTTTGGATGTAGTTACGCTATTTTATGACACCGAATCATTTGTCTTAACGGAATACCTCAATTTGGGGTTAAATGACGGAACAAGTTACTATCCCTTTGAAGAAGTGCGTTTGGTTTTTTACGACAACGGCAGCTATGCGATGGAGAGTAAAATGCTTTTTGAACCACCAAAGTACAATGAAAATATTCTAGGTCATATTTACCGAAATAGTGTCAAAGTCATGCACAAGTTAAAGGAAGGCGAGCGTTTGACCAATAAGGAAGAACGCGTTTTAAATAAATTGAGTTACAATATGATGCTTTGTTATTTGAACGGTTTCGAACAGGCAAAAGATCAGCTTATTGAGGTTAAAGATTATCTAAAGTTTGCGAATGACCCTGAGTTGTTTATAGCCTTTAAGCAAGTTATGCGTATCTTGCGCAAGCTTAAATACGAAACAGAATCTTATGAGTAGAACATTGGTTGTTGGAGATATACACGGAGGTTATAAAGGATTAGTACAGCTTTTTGAACGAGCAAAAGTAACAACAGCAGACCGGTTAATTTTTTTAGGCGATTATGTAGATGGATGGAGTGAGTCGGATAAAGTAGTTGATTTTTTATTGGAATTAGAACAGACCCATTCTTGTCTTTTTTTAAGGGGAAATCACGAAAGTTTGCTCACCCAATGGATCTTGACAAGAGAGGAAAAACCGCAGTGGTTTAAAAATGGAGGAGATGCATCAGTAGCTGCATATAAGAATTTGTCAGAAGAGGAAATTGCAAGGCATTTGGATTTTTTTCAACGCTTGAAGAACTACTATATTGATGCTGAAAATCGCTTATTTGTGCATGCGGGATTTACGAATCCACGTGGCATAGAAGCAGAGTTTTTTGAAGAATATTTGTATTGGGACCGCACGTTGTGGGAAATGGTTATGGCCATGGATCCCACGTTGAAACAAAGCGATCCGCTTTATCCGAAACGATTAAAATTTCACAACGAAATCTATATTGGCCATACACCTGTTACACATTTTGGCTTTGATACACCTGTCAATTTCGCTAATGTGTGGAATATTGATACAGGAGCTGCATTCTTTGGAAAAATTACCCTCATGGATATTGATACAAAAGAATATTGGCAAAGTGATACAATAGCAGATTTATATCCAACAGAAGAGGGGAGAAATCACAAATAGGGTAAAAAATTATATATTTGTAAGCAAAAGTTTAGAACAAATGAAAAAAATAATCGCAATTGCCTTTTTCATCGGTGGAATACTCGGTGTAAAGGCGCAGGCTGTGAATGAAGTGAAGATCAATATCCTCAATACGATTGTTGTACCTTCTGTTGAAGTGGGCTATGAGCATTTTATTGATCTGAATCAATCCATTGGTGTGGATGTACACTTTATGGATCGCTTTTCATACTATCATGAAAGCAAAGCTAAGGATCAAAAATTCAACACGACTAGTGTCGCTTTGAACTATAAATACTACTTCGGTGGTAGCAACGGAGCAAATGGAAGTGGTTATTCGGTTTCTCCTTTTGTCAAGTATCGCTTTGGTAACTTTAAAGAAGATGTTTATAACTCAGAAATACAAGGGGTAGAACGTGCAAAAACGGATATGAACAGCTTTATTGTGGGAATTGGAGTGGGATACAAATGGACGATGGGTGATTCCTTTGCTATTGAGCCTTTTGCTAATGTCGCTCGAAACTTTAGTAGTGAGGTAAATGATCGTTTTTCTGCTATTGAGTTCAATGCAGGGGTGATGATTGGGTATCGTTTCTAAATCTACAAGAAATATATATAAAAAAAAGACGTCAATTAGACGTCTTTTTTTATGTATTTAAAGGATTAAAAATCAAATTTAATACCTTGAGCTAATGGAAGCTGACTTCCGTAGTTAATGGTATTGGTTTGTCTTCTCATGTAAGCTTTCCAAGCATCAGATCCAGACTCACGTCCTCCACCTGTTTCTTTTTCACCGCCAAATGCTCCACCAATTTCAGCACCTGAAGTACCGATATTAACGTTAGCAATTCCACAATCAGAACCGGCATGAGAAAGGAATAATTCCATTTCGCGCATACTGTTGGTAAAGATTGAAGAAGATAGTCCTTGAGGCACACCATTTTGCATGTCAATTGCTTCTTCGATTGTGCTGTATTTCATTACGTATAAAATAGGAGCGAATGTTTCTGCTTGAACGATTTCAAACTCATTTTTCGCTTCAATAATACACGGTTTTACATAACAACCACTCTCGTATCCAGCGCCTTCAACTACACCACCTTCAACGATGATTTTTCCACCTTCTTTTTTCGCTTTTTCAATTGCGTTTAAGTAATCTTGAACTGCTCCTTTATCGATAAGTGGACCTACGTGATTAGCAGCGTCTAAAGGATTTCCTATTTTCAATTGTGCATAAGCACTTTGTAATACTTGGATTGTTTTATCATATACACTTTCGTGGATAATTAAACGACGTGTAGAAGTACAACGTTGTCCTGCAGTACCAACTGCTCCGAATACAGCTCCTACTAATACCATGTTGATATCTGCGTGTTCTGAAACGATGATTGCATTGTTTCCTCCTAATTCTAAGATTGTGTTTCCAAAACGCTCAGCCACTGTTTTAGATACGTGACGTCCGATACGTGTTGATCCTGTAAAAGATACTAATGGAATTCTGTGGTCATTGTTCATTAAATCTCCGCATTCATTTCCAACTACTAAGTTACAAACTCCTTCTTGGATGTCGTTTGCTTTGAAAACTTTAGCAATAATGTTTTGACAAGCTACTGCACATAAAGGTGTTTTTGAACTTGGTTTCCATACACATACGTCACCACAAACCCATGCAATCATAGTATTCCAGCTCCATACAGCCACAGGGAAGTTGAAAGCTGAAATAATACCTACAATTCCAATTGGGTGCCATTGCTCATACATTCTGTGCATTGGTCTTTCAGAGTGCATTGTTAAACCGTATAATTGGCGAGATAATCCCACTGCGAAATCACAGATGTCAATCATTTCTTGAACCTCACCTAAACCTTCTTGTAAACTTTTACCCATTTCATAAGAAACAAGTTTTCCAAGGTGTTCTTTATTGTTGCGTAATTCTTCTCCGATTTGACGAACAATATCTCCTCTTTTTGGTGCAGGAACTAATTTCCAAGATTTGTAAGCTTCTTGTGCCGTTTGCATTACTTTTTCGTAATCTTCAGCCGTTGTTGCTTTTACTTTTCCTATTAATTCACCCGTTGCAGGTGAGTATGATTCGATAATTCTTCCGTTAGAAAATGAGTTTAAACCTGTTGAAGTTCCGTTGTTTACCTCTGCAAGTCCTAAATGCTTCATCGCATCCAAAATTCCAAATTGGTCATTTGTTGTTGCCATTATTCTTCTTTTATAGTTTATAAGATAGTTCTTGTGCTAAGATATAAAAATAATTTTAGCTAAGAGGTGTTAATAAAAACACTTCATTCTGCTATATTATTAAGTTGTTGACAAGTATTTGAAATAAATGTCACTTTTATTTTGTACTAAATGTGAAATTGTGATTAGGTTGTTAGTTCGGATCAGCAGATCCCTGTAAACAAAAAAATTAACCGTTTTTTACAAGGTAAAATAGCGATTAGGAAACTGGGTCCATCACACAGTTACAATGCGAGCAAGTACGCAGTTCTTCTGAACCATAAAACGCTTTAAAATGCGGTAAAAAATCTTTTTCGATATCTGTTAGCTCAAAATATACTTCATACAATTTCTCATTGCAGTTATCACAATACCAAATTAATCCATCCTTTGCATGGGGGTCTTTTCGTTTGGTTTCTACTACTAGGCCTACTGAATTGGCGGTTCGAACTGGTGAATGAGGCATTTTAGCAGGCAGTAGAAAAATGTCTCCTGGGTTTAGTGTAATGCGTTTTCGCTCACCCTCTTCTTGAATGTCTATGTAAATTGTTCCTTCTAATTGAAAGAAAAATTCCTCATGTTCATTGTAGTGGAAGTCTTTTCGGTTGTTGGGACCGCCTACAACCATGATGATATAATCTTTGGCATCAACAAAGAGACTCTTATTGGATACAGGTGGTTTCAGTAGGTCTTTATTTTCATTGACCCACTGTAAAAGATTAAAGGCTACGGCATTACTCATAGGATAAAAATGCGTTTAGTTACTTCTGCTTAACCAATTTTGAGGGTTGTCAATATTGGAGTTGTGCGAAAGTAAGAATTTTAGCACAGTTTTTCCAGTGCTATTGGTGTTAATTGTTCCAATCGTTTGTTTGAGACTTACTTTGTCTCCTTTTTGAACTGTTACATCACGCAAATTTTGGTATACGGTTATATAATCTCCGTGTTGAATTAAGACGGCTTTATTTCCACCAGATAATACCTGAACTTGTAGTACTTCTCCTTCGAAAATAGCGCGTGCTTTTGCGTTGGATTCTGTGGTAATTTCCACGCCACTATTGTGAATCGTCAAATGGGTTTGCACAGGGTGTGGTTGATCTCCATAACCTAAAGAAACATATCCCTTCTCTACAGGCCAAGGGAGTTTACCGCGATTGGCTTTGAAGTTATCAGCCACTAGTTTACCTTCTGGGGTAAGTTCAAATGTAGCGGCCGCAGCTGTAGTTGCTGTGGATTTAGTTGTTGATTTACCTGCTTTAGCAGCAGCTTCTCTCGCTTTGCGGTTGGCCTCTTCAATTGCTTCGCGAATCAACTTTTGTATTTTGCGATCAATCGCCTTAGTTTCGTCCTGTTTTTTCTTGATCTGTTCGTTGAATTTCTTCTGATCTTTTTTAACTAGAGATACCAAGTCTTGTTGCTCGGTTAAATCTTGTTGAAGGACTTTCTCATTGGCCTGTTGTTCAGCTAACAGCTTACGCTGTTTTTCTTTTTCAACTTCCAATTTTGCTAGGGCTTCATTTAATAGCACCGTTTTTTCTTTGAGCTCTTCTCCTTGTTCCTTTCTAAAATCAGCATATTGCTTTAAGTATTGCACGCGTTTATACGCCTGAAAGAAATTTTCAGACGATAAGATAAACATCATTTTACTTTGATTCGAGCGACTTTTATACGCTTTTACAATGGTTTGTGCATAATCCTTTTTCAGTTGCTCTAGCTCTTTCGCCAAGGCATTCGCTTCTTTTTGATTGGTTGCAATGGTGTTGTTAGTGATATTAATCTGCTTGCGCACATTGTTAATCAATTGCTTGTTTAGGGTAACTTTGCGATTGATCTCTTCAATCTCAGCCAATATATTGCGCTCTTTGGTTTGTTCTCTATGAAGGAGTTGTTGTACAGATTTAATCTCAATGATGATCTGTTGTTTTCTGCGCTCCAATTGTTCTTGTGTCTCTTTTTGTTGAGCACACAAAGGCAATGCCATTAAAATGAACAATATAGAGCAGTAGGTTTTCTTCATAGCGGTGTACTTCTTAAGCCATACAATATTACGGATTTTTTTACAAATTAATCATTTTGT
Source organism: Myroides sp. C15-4 (assembly GCF_050522745.1). NCBI lineage: Bacteria > Pseudomonadati > Bacteroidota > Flavobacteriia > Flavobacteriales > Flavobacteriaceae > Myroides > Myroides sp. C15-4. Next base: position 111,865 of record NZ_JBMVQX010000007.1, read on the forward strand.
ACCCCTTTGGGACACTATAATTTAGATGTAAATCTTCGTTAAAAGAAACTTTTCTGTAACGAATATCCAAATTTATGGTTTTTTCTTCTTCTTCAGCTAGAATATTTACTTCGGTAGGAACAATAAAATGCTTAATTTTTTGGTAGCTAGGATAAGATATGGTTACTTTTCGATTGGAATCGCGTTCTTCAATCGCTTCTTTTTTTAATAAACTATTTTCATCTTCAAAAAAATAGGTCGATTGTAGTTCTTCTTGTTCAACTGTACTTAGTTTGTGTAGCCCCTCTTCAATCGTCGCTGTGAATGCTTTGTTTTCTTGGCTGTCTAGTACCTGTCCGAGTAGTAAATTCTGAAGGCGATTGAAATTGATATCTGTCCCTACAAATCGAGTTAAGACATCAAACCCTCCTATAAAGGCAGTTTCATCTAGTTTATTGTAATACTGAAGATTTTCAGGTGTAATGAGCGATTTGAAGATCAGAATATCCGCATAGCGAATATTGATTTGGATCTGTTTGTCCTTTTCGATTAAAATTTCAATGCCTACTTTTCGATTCTCGTATCGATCTTTATATTGCGCGGTTCCTTGTAGAAAGGCAGTTTCAAATTGTTGTGCATTTTTTGCGTGATCATTTAAAACCACCAAGGCCGTTTTTTCTTTTTTTGCATTTGCTTCGCGCAAGAGAAATCCTTCACCTCCTTTTTTACAACCAATAAACAGTATACTCGTTAGGACTATCAACGCAATTTTTCTCATAATTTCTTCAGGTCATGTAATTTGTTAGTCGAATATAACTAAAAAAAAATCCGTTTTAAAGCATTTTAAAACGGATTTAATATTTTTTAGTCTAAAACAGAGTAATCTCCAATACTTATATTCGTATGGTTTCCGTTGTATTTAGCGTGATTTCCAATCATGGCATTGTCTAAGTTTGCGTGTGCAACATAGGCATTGGTTTGGATTAAGCTGTTTTTTATTGTTGCATTTTCAACTACAGAGTGGTCGCCTAAAGAAACGTTAGGACCAATTGTTGCATTTCTCAATACAACGTGATCGCCAATGTAGCAGGGTGGAATAATCGTGCTGTTTTCCAATTGAACCGATGCAGATACGTAGTTGCTGTTTTCTGCTTCTAAGAAGTTCAACATTCTGTTATTGGTGTCAACTGTTACGTCTTTGTTTCCACAATCCATCCATTCTGCTACAGTACCTGGTACAAAACGCATGCCTTTCTGTTTCATGTTTTCCAAGGCATCTGTCAATTGATATTCTCCGCCCTTGATGATGTTATTCTCCAACAAGTATTCTAATTCTTTGCGCAAGGTTTCACCACTTTTGAAGTAATAAATACCGATAATGGCTAGATCCGAAACAAACGTAGCTGGTTTTTCAACAAAATCGACGATTTCGTTTTTTTCGTTTAGTTGTACAACACCGAAAGCACTTGGATCTTCCACTTGTTTTACCCAAATAACGCTATCGGCAGTTTTGTCTAAATTAAAATCAGCGCGGAATAAAGTATCTGCATAAGCTACAACGATAGGTCCTGTCATACTTTTCTTCGCACATAAAATAGCGTGAGCTGTTCCCAAGGCCTCATTTTGATAGTAGATGGTACCTTTAGCTCCTAAATTTTCAGCAATGGCAATCAGGTCCTTTTCGGTTTGTTTACCAAAGCTTTCGTGAATAATAAAGGCAATTTCTTCAATTTTATCCTGTAGTACTTTGGCAATATCTTCCACCAAACGGTGTACGATGGGTTTACCTGCAATTGGGATTAATGGTTTGGGTGTTGTAAGGGTATGTGGGCGTAAACGTGATCCACGTCCAGCCATGGGTACAATGATTCTCATTTTGTTTTATATAGCTTAATTTTACTTTTACTTTGTTCCAGTACTGCCAAATCCACCAGCACCGCGTTCTGTCTCTGAAAGAACTGCCGCACTTTCCCACTGGATCTGCTCGTATTTGGCTATGACCATTTGCGCAATGCGCTCTCCATTTTCAATAACAAAAGGCTCATGTGATAAATTTACAAGAATAATACCAATTTCACCTCGGTAATCTGCATCAATTGTTCCAGGTGAATTTAATAAGGTGATTCCCTTCTTCGCTGCTAAACCACTTCGCGGTCTAATTTGTGCTTCGTATCCATCAGGCAACTCAATAAATAGCCCAGTAGGAACAATGGCTCTTTCTAAACTATTCAAGGTAATGGGTTCTGACAAATTAGCTCTTAGATCCATACCAGCTGATTGTGAAGTTTCATAATGGGGCAAAGCATGGGCTGATTTATTTATAATTTTTACTGATATCATAACGAATACTATTAAAATATGGCAACAAATATAAAGGTTTGTTCTGACAATTAGCTCGAAGTAAATTAGTTTTCCACCCTAGATTTTTGGACTAATAGCCTCGCGCTATAGTCGAATGAAATAGTCAAAAAGAAGTATAGTCCTGTAAAATTTTGTACTTTCGTTTTTATTTTCCTTATGCAAGACAATCGAAAAATATTTTCCTTACATGCGATTTTAAATCGAGTGCAGCAAGTTTTTGATGAACTAATGCTGGGGAAATATTTTTGGGTAAAGGTTGAAGTACTCAAAGTAAATAAGGATCGAAGAGGGCATTATTACTTAGAACTAGTTGAGCAAGTAGAAGATCAGGTCATGGCAAAATGCCGCGCAACTATATGGAGTCGGAATGTTGAGCGTTGTGCTATTGATGGGGGAGAAGATTTAGAAAAAGTAGTCAAAGAAGGCGCGGAAATACTGTGCTATGGCGAAGCGATTTTTCATCCTGTTTACGGATTTTCTCTTCATGTGATCCACGTGGATTATGCCTTTAGTTTAGGTGAAATTGAACGAAAAAAGCAACAAACCTTACTGCAACTAGAACAACGTGGCTTACTGGATCTTAATAAGCGTCAATCCCATCCGCTAGTGATCCAAAAAATCGCCGTCGTTGCTTCTGTGGGTACTTCGGGGTACGAAGATTTTGTACGGCATTTGGAACAAAACACACATCATTTTTCATTTGCGTTGACGTGTTATGACACTCAAGTACAAGGGGAAGGAGCTGTGAGGAGTGTAGTCCGCCAGTTAGAGGCTATTTCCAATGCCGATTTTGATGCTGTCGTCATCATCCGTGGGGGAGGATCTAAATTTGATTTGGACATTTTCAACGCCATTCAGGTAGCAGAGAAGATAGCGCAAATGCCCTTGGCTGTTTTTACGGGAATTGGACATGAAACTGATCGTACCGTCGCCGATTATGTTGCACATACTTATTTTAAGACACCAAGCGCAGTGGCCTCTTTTATTTTGGCTTTGGCTGTTGCATTTGATACGCGAATTACTCAAGGAGCAGAAGCATTGAGGGAGAATACAGCACGCATCGTGGAGCAACATAAAACTAAATTAGCCGAAGTCGAAGAAAACGTAGGTCGTATCAGCAAATTTAGAATTGCTGGAGGTCAATCTTATCTTGAAGCACAATCAACCGAATTGGCTTATGTGATTAAACAGCGCATTCAACGTGCTACTAGCGAGTTGCGCTTTGTTGAATTAGCATTAGAAACCGAAGTGAATACACAGCTGAAGAAGTGTAAAAATGAACTCAAGGATCGCTCTACGCGCTTAACGCTTTGGGCGAAACAAGGCTTAGGGTTGGAACAACATAAAATAGCCAGTATTCAAGAGATGATTATCGCTCGTTTGCGGTATAAACTAACCCAATCAAAAGTAACGCTGGTGCAAACCGAAGAAATTTTAGCCCTTTACAATCTGGAACACCTTTTGAAAAAAGGATTTGCCGTAGTTCGCCATCAAGGAAAAGTATTGCGTGCAACTACTCGCCTAATAAAAGGGGATACATTAGAAGTGATCTTGTACAAAAAGACCTATAGCATAACAATAGACCATATTGAAGAAATAGAACAATGGAAAAACTTACTTATGAACGAGCAGCAGATGAATTAGATCAAATTCTCACTGCTTTAAAAAACGACGAAGTTACTGTAGATGAATTAGCGGAAAAAGTAGAACGCGCTTCTCAGTTGATTGTTTTTTGCAAGAAAAAATTGACGGCAACAGAAGAAAAAATAGAGAAGATTATACACAAACTAGAGCAATAAAAAAGGTTCGGAATACTTCCGAACCTTTTTTGTTTTGATGTATAGTTAATTTGAATGTTTAATTGGATCTTGACTATTGGCAATGAACTGTCTTACATCATCAGAAGAGGGAAGTTCAAACACTTCCAAATGGAAGTAGTCGATAGCGGCCAAGACGTGATCAAATATATCCGCCATAACGGTTTCGTAAAAAGCCCAAACAGTACTATTGGTAAACATATACAGTTCTATGGGTAAACCGTGTTCTGTGGGTTGCAAATGACGGACCATTAAGTGGTATTCCTTGTGTATGTTAGGATTTTGTTGTGTATAACGTAATACATAGGCGCGAAATAAACCAATGTTGGTCATTCGACGTCCGTTGATTGGCATGGATTGATCGGCATTGGTATTGAGGTTGTATTCGTCAATTTCTTTTTGTCGCTCTTCGATATACGGCTTTAAAAGCTGAATTTTCTTTAACTCATTAATTTCTGCTGGTTCTAAAAAGCGAATAGAGGACATTTTAATGTTGATGCTTCGTTTAATTCTTCGTCCACCAGAAACTTGCATGCCCCGGTAGTTCTTAAAGGAATCACTGATGAGTAAATAGGTGGGAATCGTAGTGATGGTTTTGTCAAAGTTCTGCACCTTAACGGTGCTTAAGTTAATTTCTAATACCGTTCCATCTGCGCCAAATTTGGTCATTTCAATCCAATCTCCTACGCGAACCATGTCGTTGGTTGATACTTGTATACTAGCGACAAATCCCATAATAGTGTCTTTGAAAACAAGCATCAAGATCGCAGAGGCAGCTCCTAAGGATACAAGAAATTTGACGGGGTCTTGGCCTGTAATCGTCGAAAAGATAATTACACCTGCAAAGAAGTAGAGAAAGATACTCGCTACTTGGCTATAGCTGTCAATGGGTTTATCAGCTAAACGAGGTTTGGTTTTGGCATAATCTCTAATGGTGCGAATAATCGAACGACAGAGTAACGTAATAACAATAACAAATAAGAGATTTGTAATGGTTAATACCGCTTTAATCACTCCAGGGAAACCCATAAAAAAGATGGGAAATAAAATACGGGCTAAGGCAACGGGAATAAAGTGTGTAATGTTGTGCAACACCTTATTGTTAATGATCAGGTCATCGAGTTTGGTTTTACTCAAACTGGCATATTTTCGAGCGATGACAATAAATATGTTTTTTAAAAGATAATCCAACGTAAACATAACGAGTGAAAACGCAAGTAATAAAGCGATGGTCGTTACAATGTGAGTTTCGTGTGTATTCAAATGTAAAAAACGAAGGTAATCAAAGAACCATTTGTAGATGACGTTTAGTTCACTAAAGTCCATAATTGTTTGGATGTTCTGTTGATTAAGGGTTGAAAGAAACATTGTGTTTTGTTTTTTAGTTTTTGAAAATGCAAGATAAGCAATAAAAATCGGTTTTTGTGTTAATGTGCTGAGAAAACAGTTGTGAAAATAGAGTTATATATAAAAAAAGTGCTATAATTACTAGATTATAGCACTTTTTTTATATGAATAATATAATTTCTATAATTGATTTAGCATTTCATTGATCTTATCTAGGTTCGGAGTAAGAATGACCTCAATACGTCTGTTTTTGGCTTTTCCTTCGGTGGAGGTATTGCTCATTAAAGGCGCGTATTCACTTCGCCCAGCAGCAGTGAGGTTCTTTTTGTCAATAGCCGTGTTTTCAGACAAGATAGAAACAATCGCCAAGGCGCGTTTGGTAGATAAATCCCAATTGTTTTGAACGCCATCGCCTAAATTACCCAATACCTTATCATTGTCCGTGTGTCCTTCAATGAGTACAGAGATGTCTGGATTAATTGCGAGTACTTTGGCCAATTCGACTACTGCTTCACGTCCTTCATCATTGACGGCCCAACTACCGGATTTGAACAACAATTTATTTTCCATAGAAACATATACTTTTCCATTTTTTTGCTCAATGGTTAATCCTCTACCTTCAAAAGCGTTTAAGGCTTGAGACAGATTGTCTCTCAGGGCTTTCATCTGTTTGTCATTCGCTGCTAAAATTCCTTCTAATTCTTGAACACGCTGAGATTTTAGATCTAGTTCTGCTTGAGATTGGGCCAATCGAGCGGCTTCCGCTTGGAGGGATTCTTCGCTGTGTTTTTCAAGATTCGTATAGGAGTTTTGTAGCTCTTTGAGTCGTTGTTGTGCAGTTGCAATTTCAGCATTTAGGTTTTGTCTTTCTTGTTGCAAGTCTTTCAACTGTTGAGCCAATTGCTTTTTAGCAAGTTCTAAATCACTCATCGAACTATTTAAAGTCGCTAAATCATTCGCCAATTGTTCATTTTCATCAAGAATACTTTGAAAATTAGCATCCAACTCATTGTATAATCTTCTTGTTACACAAGAGGAGAGGAGTGTCAATGCAAGTAAGCCAATAGCGCATTTTTTTATCATGTAATATCGTGTGTTTTTGGTTTGGGTTTAGGCTTTAATTTCAACGACAACTGGACAGTGATCGGAATGTTTTACTTCTTGTAAAATAGAGGCATTTAAAATACGATCTTGCATCGGTTCTGCCACCATATGATAATCGATTCTCCAGCCTTTGTTGTTGTTTCTTGCGTTGGCGCGATAGGTCCACCAACTATACTGATGTGGTTCTGTATGGAATAAACGGAAGCTATCGATAAAGCCATGGGCTACAAATTTGTCCACCCAAGCTCTTTCTTCGGGTAAAAATCCAGATACTTTAGCGTTGCGTACAGGATCGTGAATGTCAATCGCTTTGTGACAGATGTTGTAGTCTCCGCAGATAATTAAATTGGGAATCTCTTGTTTCAACGCTTGGATATAGTTGAAAAAGTCATCCATATATTGGTACTTAAAATCCAATCGGTCAATGTTCGAAGCTGAAGGAAGATATAAAGACATAACTGAAAAAGTATCAAAGTCAACACGTAGATTTCTACCTTCAAAATCCATATAATCAATACCTGTTCCATAAGTAATATGGTTGGGTTTTTCCTTACAAAAAATAGCTACTCCACTATATCCTGCTTTTTCTGCTGAAAAATAGTACTGGTAAGGATATCCCGCTAACGTAATTTCATCTGTAGGAATTTGATTCTCTTTTGCTTTTGTTTCTTGTATGCAAATGATATCTGCATTTTCTTCTTGCATCCAATCGAGTAGTCCTTTTTTTATCGCTGCGCGAATTCCATTCACATTATAGGATATGATTTTTTTCATTAGGCTTGTTTTTTGTATGAAGACCAAAAATAGAAAAAATAAGTATTACTCATGTGCAAAAGGGCGGTATTGATGCGTTTTTTAATCTTTAATTAGCATTCTGATGTACAGGAAATAAAGCGATAGTAAGTAGCTGTCTCGCTTGGCGTATAAGTTAGACAATAAACGGTAAAATTGGCATATTATCGAGGAGAAGTGTTCTTTTTTTATCCGAGGCGAAAAGAAAATTCAAATGAGGTATCTTTTTTTTAATCAGTTATTTAGATTTTTATCCACAATAAGGCTAGTGATATCGATGTAAGGTTGATAAAATAAAATAGAATACCTAAAGATTTTAGTATATTTGTCTTACTTAAATTTTGAAATTGATGGGGTTAGTAACAGCTAAGGAAGTAGCGAAAGCGATTAACGTTGACAAGTATGGTATCTTTGGTACTTTTACGGGGTGGTTGCTGATGAAGACGCTTAAGGTTACTACCTTGAATAAGATTTACGATAGAAATAAACATCTAGAAGATTTAGAATTTTTAAATTCAATTTTAGAGGAGTTTCAAATTGAATTCCAAATTGATCCAGAAGAACTAAAACGCCTACCTAAAAAAGGACCTTATATTACGATATCTAACCATCCATTAGGAGGAATAGATGGTATTTTATTGTTGAAATTGATGTTGGAGCATGATCCTAATTTTAAGATCATTGCTAATTTTATATTGCACCGAATAGAGCCTTTAAAGCCCTATATTATGCCTGTAAATCCATTTGAAAACAACAAGGATGTTAAATCAAGTGTATTGGGGTTGAAAGAAACGCTGAGGCATTTAAGTGATGGTAAACCCTTGGGGATATTCCCTGCCGGTGAAGTCTCTACTTATAAAGATGATCGATTAGTGGTGGATAAACCTTGGGAAGAAGGAGCCATTAAATTGATCAAAAAGGCCAATGTACCAGTTGTACCTATTTATTTTCATGCGAAAAATAGTAAGTTATTTTACTTTTTATCCCAGATAAATCCAACTTTGCGTACAGCAAAATTACCTTCAGAATTGTTGACACAAAAAGATCGTGTAATAAAAATACGAATCGGACGTCCAATATCTGTTGAAGAGCAAAATGAACATTATGATTTAAGCGATTACGGAAACTTTTTGCGTTTTAAAACGTATTTGTTGTCGAATGCTTATAAAGATGAGGACTCCCGTAAATGGATAAAAGTCCCGTCTTTTAATTTTAAATTTCCAAAGATGGTAAAGGACATTGTCCCTCCACAACCCCTTGATCGAATTAAACAGGAAATAGAGGTTTTACGCGAAAAAGACTTTCGATTACTTCAAAGTAAGAATTATGAAGTTTTCTTGTGTAAAGCAGACTTGATCCCGACAATATTATTGGAACTTGGCCGACTAAGAGAGGTTACTTTTAGAGAAGTCGGTGAGGGAACGAATAACGAATTGGATCTTGACCAGTACGATAAATACTACCACCATATGTTTTTATGGGATAGCGAGGCAGAACAAATCTGTGGCGCTTATCGCATGGGATTAGGGTCGGAGATTTACAAAAAATACGGTATCAACGGTTTTTACCTTAATGAACTATTTCGATTTGAATCAGAATTGTATCCCATGATGGCACAATCGATTGAAATGGGACGTGCTTTTATTGTTAAAGATTACCAGCAAAAGCCTATGCCTTTGTTCCTATTGTGGAAAGGTATTGTTCATACGACGTTGCGTTTCCCTGAACATCAATACCTAATAGGAGGGGTGAGTATTAGTAATCAGTTTTCGGATTTTTCAAAATCACTGATGATTGAATTTATGCGCTCTCATTATTTCGATCCTTTTATTGCACAATATGTTACGCCAAAAATGGAATATAAGGTCAATTTGAAGGATGCAGATAAAGATTTGATCTTTAATGAAACCGAATCTGATTTAAATAAGTTTGATAAGATTATTGAAGATGTGGAACCGGCAAAATTGAGAGTACCTGTGTTGATCAAGAAGTACATCAAACAAAATGCAAAAGTAATTGCGTTTAATGTGGATCCTCTTTTTAATAATGCTATTGATGGCTTGATGTATATTAAAATTGCAGATTTACCAGAAAGCACAGTTAAACCAGTCATGGAAGAGTTCGAAGCTGAACTTGAACGAAAAATACAAGAAGAAGCGAATAAATATAATTAAAGTATAAAAAACACCTAGTAAAAGGTGTTTTTTTTATGTTTTTTACGAGGATGAGAAGATGGTTTGTTTTTGATTTCTTTGTTTTTTAGAGTAGATTGTATTTTATTTAATATTTTTTAAGCAATATGTTGTGTGTTTTGAAAAAAATGCTATTTTTGAGTTGTTAAATAAAAGTGAAAAACAATGTTCAAGAAAGTTAAATTTTTTTTAGTTTGTGCAGGTATTGCACTAGGAGTTGCAGGTTGTAGCAGTGATGATGGAAGTGATCCTAAACCTGTATTGAAGAGCGAAGTTTACGATATTACAGTAGAAATTACTGATGAGGTAGGTCTTGATCACATTACAGTATATAAATCAAGCAGTACAAAAGTTACAACGGATGTAATGTTTAAAGATGATGGTATTCCAGTAGCTGTAGATCCAAATGTCCCACTTCCTCCAAAGATATTGAAATGGGAGAAAAGTTATTCCAAAACAAGTGAAGAACTAATCAGTATTATTGTGGAGGGGGAAGGAGCTTCTACCTTAGATGAGGTGAATGTTACAGTGAAGAAAGACGAGGAAATTGTGGTTCACAAAAGAGCAAGTGGTAAAACGCTTTTATTGGAATTTGGTTTCTAATACATATAATATTAATAAAAAAAACAGCCTATTAGGCTGTTTTTTTATTAATATTAACTATTTTTTTATCATTGCTTGTTTGTTAAATTAAATTATATATTTTTGTTATCATAATTTAATATAATTAACCATGCTTAAAAGATTAAAATTTATTTTAGTATGTGCTATTGTTGCAGCGTCAACTACAGCATGTAGTTCAGATGATAGCTCTAGTTCAGGTTCATCTAGTGGAGAGTATACTGTATCAGTGACGGTAACTCAGGGAGCTACGATCGAACAAGTAATGGCTGTTATTTCTGAGGGAACAGACATTGATACAGACGTACAAACTGGTTTAGAAACAACTAAATGGTCTAAAGTCTATAAGAAAACAAGTAAACAACGCATCGATTTTACAGCCCAAGGCTTTGGTGTTGATGAAACTTCAAAGTTAAATGTTAAAGTAACGAAAGATAATAAAGTGGTAAAAGAAGGTTCTGGTAGTGGAACTTTATTGTCAGCAACTGTTACGTTTTAATACAAAAAAAGGAGATCCAGCGGATCTCCTTTTTTAATGAAACTGTTGTCGTATTTTGTCGATAATCGTTTGCGCTAGTTTTTCTTTACTTTCTATGGTCCACCCAGCAATATGGGGAGATAGTAGAACTTGTTTACTTTGAATTAAGTACTGTAGAGGTTGAGGTAGATTCTCTTGGGCAAACATGTTTTCGAAAGAAGATTTTTCATATTCTAAAACATCTAGGGCTGCCCCTCGTACTTTTCCACTTTCTAAGGCATGAACCAAATCAGCGGTGTTCACTGCTTTGCCGCGAGCAGTATTGATTAACCAAAAGGGTTTTTCCATTTGTTGAATAAAAGCCTCATCAATTAAGTGAATCGTCTCTGGTGTTTGTGGCACATGCAAGCTTAGAATATCTGCTCGTTCTTGCAATGTCGCTAAAGACACTTGCTTGGCGTATTGGTTTTCCAAATGATCCTTGATATCATAAAAGATAACCTCGCAATCAAAGCCTTGTAGTCGTTTTGCGAAGGCATTTCCCATGTGACCATAGCCAATAATGCCCACCGTTTTACCTTCGATTTCAATGCCTCTATTTCCCTCTCGAATCCACACTCCTTGTCGAACTTCTTGATCGACTAGATTCAATTTGTTAAACAGCGTAAGTAACATCCCTAAAGCGTGTTCTCCCACTGCAGTTTGATTTCCCTCAGGGGCAGCAACAAGAACAATACCTTTTGTGGCAGCAAAGTCACAATCAATATTTTCTAATCCCGCTCCAACACGACCAATAAACTTTAATCGTGTTGCCTTTTCCAAGAAAGAAGCGTCAATTTTAAATCGACTACGCAGGATAATTCCCTCGTATTCATGTATGCTGTCTTCTATTGTTTCCTTGCAAGAAGTGTAATCCTCTACATTAGTATATCCCATTTCTGCTAATTGTTCAAGCATTAAAGGGTGATTGCTATCGAGATGTAATACTTTTTTTGTTGCCATAACCGAAAATTTAAAAGCCTAGAATCACTTTTGCAATGGAAAAGTAAATTAAAATACCAAAAATATCGTTGCTTGTTGTGATAAATGGTCCTGTTGCTAAAGCGGGATCTACGCCATATTTATTTAAAAGAATTGGTACAAACGTACCAATTAAGCTGGCGATGATAATTACACTAATGAGCGCAATAGAGACGGTAATTCCAATGATGTAATCTACACCTAATAGTACGTGGCTTCCAATCATCAAAAGAATGGCGAGTAAGAATCCATTTAACAAGCTTAGCGAGACTTCTTTTCCCAAGCGCTTCCAAATAGAACCTGAAATGGTATTGTTTGCCAGCCCTTGCACGATAATAGCGGAGGATTGAACGCCTACATTGCCCGCCATAGCAGCAATCAATGGAGTAAAGAAGAAAAGAACGCCGAATTTTTCCATGGCGTCTTCAAAGCTTCTTGAAACGTTTACGGCTACAAAACCTCCAATCATAGCGAGTATCAACCACGGTAAGCGCGCTTTGGTTAAGGTTAGAATGCTGTCATTGGTATCAACATCTTGCGAAATACCTGCTGCCAATTGATAATCTTTATCTGCTTCTTCTTTGATGACATCGACAATATCGTCAATGGTAATGCGTCCAACGAGTCTTCCCATCTCATCAACCACTGGAATAGCTTCTAAGTCGTATTTTTGCATGATACGCGCAACTTCAGTATCTTCCGTGTCTACTTTAACGTAATCTACTTTTGGGATGTAAACATCACTAATGTGTGTAGTGGTAGAAGAAGTAAGTAAATCTTTAAGTGATAATCGCCCTTTTAGACGCCCTTCATCATCTACTACATAGATAGAATGCACGCGAGAAACGTGTTCAGCTTGTTTACGCATTTCCTTGACACAGGTAAGAATCGACCAATTTTCATTGACTGATACAAATTCTTTCGCCATTAATCCCCCTGCTGTATCCTCATCATAACGCAAAAGTTCTACAATGTCTTTGGCGTGTTCTAAGTCTTCAAGCTCTAAGAGTACTTCTTCTTTTCGTTTTTCCGATAATTCAGCAATAATATCTGCTGCATCATCCGTATCGAGTTCATCTAACTCTTCCGCAATCTCTTTAGGAGAAAGACTCTTTAAAATCTTTTCTCGTAAATCTTCATCTAAATCAAGTAATATTTCTGCAGTGACTTCACTATCTAATATATCGAAGATATAAATAGCTTCTTCAGTGTGAAGCTCATTCATAATCTCAGCGATATCCACGGCGTGAATATCCTTAAGGAGCGCTAATAATTCGGCCTCTTGCCCTGTAGCAATAAGTTCTTCGATTTGTTGAATAGTTTCATCACTGATTTTGAACTCCATGTATTTCTATTTTTTTTGTAAGATCAATAAATTCTTCCACACCTAATTGTTCTGGACGCATGTTGAAAATTGCTTCTTCGCGGATCTCATCGGGTAAATTGAAGCCTTTTAAGCTATTTCTCAACGTTTTTCGACGCTGATTAAAGGCAGTTTTTACCACAGTAAAAAACATTTTTTCATTGCATGGCAAAGAATAATTCTCTTTTCTACGCATGCGCATTACCCCAGACTTTACTTTAGGCGGTGGGTTAAAAACATGTTCAGACACCGTGAATAGATATTCAGTGTCGTAAAAAGCTTGCGTTAACACGGAGAGAATTCCATAAGTTTTGCTTCCTTTTGTCTCGCAAATGCGTTCGGCTACCTCTTTCTGAAACATACCCGAAAATTCAGGTACAAAATCGCGCAGCTCTAACACGCGAAACACAATTTGCGTGGATATATTATACGGAAAGTTTCCAATAACGGCAAAAGGTTCTTGGTTGAAGGCTTGTACAATATTAAATTTTAAAAAATCTTGCGCAAAGATATGATCGTGTAACTTGGAATAATGTTGGTGTAAATAATCGACAGATTCCGTATCAATTTCTACTACGAAAGTTTCAATGGGTTTGTCTAAGATATATTTGGTCAACACACCCATTCCAGGACCAATCTCCAATACTTTTTTATATCCTTCTAAGGTAAGCGTATCGGCGATTCGCTTTGCAACACTTTCATCCGTTAAGAAGTGTTGACCCAAGTGTTTTTTTGCTCTAACTTTATCCATGCCGTATCGGTTTAGTGTTCGCTAATAAGCGCTAGTTCTGTTTTGAAAGTAAGCATTAATTCGCCAAATTTTTTGCGTGATTCTCGCTCAAATAAATCAGCATCTTCGCGATAAAATTGATTCAATACCTCCGCATTAGGTGATTCAAATTGAATGGAATAGGTAATACCACCCATATCTTCATCTACGAGTACTTTTACCATACGGGCCTTATTGAATTTATTCGTGTTTAGCATGCCTGGAATATAAAATTCGTTGATCCAAGCCATCCATGTGTCGTGTACGCTTTCATGGATATTTATCGTTATATTGTAAATAATCATCAGGTGGATATTTGGGTTATGCAAAGATAAAAAAAGCACCAAATGTCTTTATCGGATTTGGTGCTTTTCATCTACTTATACGTGTGGTGTAAAATTAATCAATAATATCAAATCCTGTGTACGGTCGTAAGACCTCAGGTATCACAATTCCTTCCGGTGTTTGATAGTTTTCTAAGATTCCAGCTAATACACGAGGCAAAGCTAATGAACTACCATTTAAGGTATGTGCTAGTTGACTTTTTCCTGTTTTATCTTTAAAGCGCAATTTCAAGCGATTTGCTTGGAAGGTTTCGAAGTTAGAAACAGAACTGATTTCTAACCAACGGTCTTGAGCGGTTGAAAATACTTCGAAATCATAGGTCAAAGCAGAAGTGAATCCCATATCTCCACCACATAATCTCAAGATTCTGTAGGGTAATTGTAATTCGTGTAACAATTCTTGTACGTGCTCTACCATTCCATCAAGGGCTTTGTATGAGTTGTCTGGATGTTCAATGCGAACAATTTCCACTTTGTCAAATTGGTGTAAACGGTTTAATCCTCTTACGTGTGCCCCGTAAGAGCCTGCTTCTCTACGGAAACATGGTGTATACCCTGTACATAGAACAGGGAAGTCGCTCTCTTGTAGGATCACATCTCTAAACATATTGGTTATTGGTACTTCTGCCGTTGGAATTAAGTACAAATCATCCACGCCAATGTGATACATCTGTCCTTCTTTATCAGGTAACTGTCCTGTTCCAAATCCAGAAGCTTCATTAATCACATGAGGTACTTGGTACTCCTTATATCCTGCTGCCGTATTTTTATCTAAAAAGTACGAAATCAACGCACGTTGTAAGCGAGCCCCTTTCCCTTTATATACTGGAAAACCAGCCCCTGTGATTTTATTTCCTAATTCAAAGTCAATTAAATCGTATTTCTTCGCTAATTCCCAGTGAGGTAATGCTCCTTCATGTAAGGTTGGAATTTCACCTTGTTGATGAACCGTAATATTGTCCTCTGCATCTTTTCCTGCAGGAACAAGATCCGTTGGTACATTGGGAATCGTATATAACTTTTCTGTAAGCGCCGCAGAAACTTGATTTAACAATTCTGTTAATTCTTTGCTTTGCTCGCGTAAATTGGATGTTTTTTCTTTGATGAGTTCTGCTTTCGCTTTTTCTCCACTCTTCATTAACTCGCCAATGCTTTTGGATAGCTTGTTGGATTCCGCCAAGACATTGTCTAATTCAACTTGTGTTGCTCTTCTTTTCTCATCTAAAGCAAGCACTTCGTTTAGCACCTCCGTAACATCAAGATTTCTTTTGGCCAAGCCTTTAATCACTTGTTCTTGATTCTCTCTAATAAAAGCTATCTGTAACATAGTATAAATAATAGTTTAAGATAACAAAGTTAGAAAATACTTTTTTATTATTTGTCTTTTTGTTGTTTTTCATCCAATTACTCGCGAATAAAAAGAAAAGAATGACTTCAAACGTGTGTTTTTTGACTTTTTGGAGGAATGTCAATTTTTTTCATCGATAAATTTTCGTTTGTTTACTGATAAAAAAAAGAATAGGGTTCCTCAAATGTATTCGCATGTAAGGAATCTCGAAAGGAAAGAATCTTTATCAATAATAGTTTGCTAAAATATAGTTGATAGTTCAACTAATATTTTATTTTTGCCTATTATTCAGATTTGAAACGAAATTAGTACAATGGAAATATTGATTAAACTTTCTCAATTCTTATTGAGTTTATCCTTCTTGATTATTCTACACGAGTTAGGACATTTTATCCCAGCTAAGCTATTTAAAACGCGTGTGGAGAAATTCTATCTCTTCTTTGATGTGAAGTTTTCTTTGTTTAAAAAGAAAATTGGAGATACGGTCTATGGAATCGGTTGGTTGCCTTTAGGAGGATATGTGAAGATTTCAGGAATGGTTGATGAAAGTATGGATACGGAGCAATTGAAAAGTGAACCACAGCCATGGGAATTTCGTTCAAAACCGGCATGGCAGCGTTTGATCATTATGTTAGGAGGGGTGACTGTAAACTTCATCTTAGCTTTTGTTATCTATATTGGAATGACCTACGCCTATGGTGATTTGTATATTTCAAATAAGGATATGGATCACGGGGTTTGGGTACAATCTCCAATTTTACAAGAAGCAGGATTGAAAACTGGGGATAAAATTGTTGCTGTAGATGGAAAGGAAATCGAGCGTTTTAACGACGTAGGCTATGAAGTAATGATGGGGCATCAGATTGAAATTGAACGCAATGGCGTAAGAGAAAATATTGATTTACCTGTGAATTTACTAGGACAGCTGAGTGATGGTGCAAAAAAAGAAGGGTGGATTTCATTGCGTATTCCCTTTGTTATTATGGGGTTTGTAGAGGATATTCAAGGATCTAATGCAGCAGAAGTATTTCAAGCAAAAGATGTTATTAAGAGTATCAACGGCATTCCAACACCTTTTATGGATCAGGTACAGCCAGCGATCGTTGGATTAAAAGGACAAACCGTTCCTGTTGTTATCGAGCGTGATGGAAAAGACGTAACAGTTGAATTGCAGATCAATGCAGATGGCGTTGCGGGAATAGCACCAGCAGGAGGACTTTCAATCGATACCATTAAACAAATGGGATTGTATAATATTAGTCAAGTAAAATATACACTAGGCGAATCTGTTTCTGTTGGTTTAAGTAAAGGAACGGAAAAAGTAGCGGGCTACTTCCAGCAATTAAAGAAAATTATTAAACCTGAAACTGGAGCCTATAAAGGAGTAGGTGGGTTTAAAGCAATCTATGATATCTTTCCTTCGGTTTGGAGTTGGGAATATTTCTGGAATATTACAGCTTTATTGTCAATCATGTTAGGTGTAATGAACTTATTGCCAATTCCTGCCCTAGATGGAGGTCATGTGATGTTTTTGTTGTATGAAATGATTTCGGGTAGAAAACCAAGTGATAAGTTTTTGGAAAATGCGCAAATGGTTGGTTTCTTTATACTTATAGGGTTGTTGTTGTTTGCCAATGGAAACGATATTTATAAAGCAATATTCAGTAAATAAAAAATAAAGCGAATGTATTTGCAGAAATAAAAAATGATGTTATATTTGCACTGCATTTAAGGTAAGATACCTTCCTCCTTAGCTCAGTTGGTTAGAGCATCTGACTGTTAATCAGAGGGTCCTTGGTTCGAGCCCAAGAGGGGGAGCAAAAAAAGCCTGACAATTTCTTGTCAGGCTTTTTTGTTTTTAATGACTATAAAAAAGAGGATGTCTTTTTAGGAGAGGGTACTGAAAAAGTAGCCTGATCATACAAACTGGATCTTTTTACAACAAAAAAATAACGCTTGTAAAGGTATTTAAAGATTCCTTTTTCAAGCGTTATTTATTTTATCGTCAAATAATAGTTTCTTAAAACAAACTATATTAAGATTTATAGTTACTTTTTACAAAGCAGGTCTTTTATATTCCTATTTGTCCATTAATTTGAGTATTCTTTTAATATTTACTGTAAAAATGGTAATAGCTCCTTGCATTTGCATACAAGAAAGTCCGTAGGAGTCTGCTCTTGCATATCCATGTGCATTTTTTAACTCACTATTTTTAGCCTCTATCTTATATCGATGCTTGGCTTCTTGTTTAAATTCTTCGGAATTTTGGAATTCTAATTGTTCTAAATGGGTATTACTTTTTAATGTTAGGGAGTATGTTTTTGCTTTAGCTCCTGGTTTATAACAGCCCTGTTTAAAAGGACATACTTTGCATTTTTCTATATCAAAGTAATAGGTTATTGCCTGATTTTCTCCAATGTTCTTTTTTCCTTGTCTGGCTTTTCTAATAGCTAGATGACCTGCAGGACACACATACATATCTGCATCTTTATTGTAATCAAAATTATCCTCTTTTTTTCTTGTTCCTTCGCTTATTATACTACTTAGTTTAGCTACTATCTTAATATTATTGCTTTTAGCGTATTGTAAATTATCCTTACCAGAGTACGCTCTATCTCCTATTACTGTATCTACGGGCATGCCATTATCAATACTTTCTTCGATTAAATTTTGCAACAACGGGCCATCTGCTTTTTCTCCTGAAGTAACTATAGCACTAGTAATAATACGCTCTTTACTCATGGCAATGTGAGTTTTAAAACCGAAGAACTTTGTATCGGATGATTTATGTCCTGTACGAGCATCTCTATCTTTAGATAAAGTATAACGCTCTTGAATATCTTCAAGAGTCTCTACAAGCATTTCAAATTTCTCCATTACTTTTGGGTAACCAAGTAAGCCACTATTTTTTAAGAACTCTATGAGTGCTTTACTATAAACCAACTCATCTTCTAAATCACTATTCTCATTTTTATTTGGCAAGCTTTTCTTGATCTTCTCATCGATATCATATAAAACTTTACGTAATTGTCTACTGCGCATCTTTAAAGCTTCTATAGCTGAGAAGGGATTAGATCTACTAGCACTGTGAGTAGCTACTATAATTGCATTGGATTTTATAATTTCTTTGCTAATAGCTAAGCGAACTGTTTCCCCTATAAGTAGTTTTAATAAATCACTATCCGATAACCTTAGTTTTCTAAACTTAGTTAAGGTACTAGCATTGATGACATCTTCCTCAGGAGCCATGCCTAAAAAGTATTTAAATGACATATCAAACCGAGAACGTTCTACAACGGCAACATCCGAGATGTCATAAATGCTTTTTAAAAGTAGATACTTAAAAAGTTTTATAGGAGACTCAGCTGTGCGACCATTATCTAAGTAATACTTAGTAATAAGCTCATCATGTACGAAAGAGAAGTCTATTAAATCATTAATCCTGCGTAAGATATTATCTTTTGGAACGATAAGATCATATAAACCAGAGTATGAACTGAGAGACAAAGACTGCTGAGAAGCTAACATAGGGAACAGAATTAGTTTAAAAAATAAAGATAAATAGAAAGAGGTAAACTATAAAAGCAATTCGCTATATAGTTTACCTCTTATTAAGAGCTTATTTTGTCAAAAGGGACTTTTTCAGTACCCTCTTTTTAGGACACCCCCTTTTTTTATAAGCACAATCGTATTGTGACTCTCTTTTATTAACGCACTACTTGGTAGTCTTGTTTTGTATTTGATTTTGCGACAGCTACGTTAAGTACCTCGCCGTTCATATTTGTAACTATTACTACGACTTTTGTATTATCTAGATTGGCTGCTTTGTGTGTAAAGTAAATATCTGTCTTTAGAAACTCTCCACCTTTAACCGATACAGATGAAGCAATATCACTTCCTTTGAATCCATTAGCCATACCAACTAATGTATTGTTGTGTTCGAAGTCTAAAGAATAGTTCCCTTGTCTAGGAAGGTCTCTGTAATATTCTGTTGAATTCGATTGTTTGTATAGTAAGTGATCTTCTAACAAAAAGACAGCATATTTTAGTCCTCCTGTATAGTCTTCTCCAAATTTAATACCGATTTGTATAATTCCATCGCTAGCATATACTTCAGAATCAATTTTAATTCCAATTGTAGAAAACTCTTTGTGTAAGTCAACTACTTTACTTGGATCTTCTCTGAAATTCAGATTTCTGTTTATCGTTGCAAATGGATAACCATCTACACCAACTTCTCTTTCAAATGCTTGTCTGTCGCGTTTGAAAAAATCAAAAGGATCTTCATTGTGTATTGCGATGGCTTGGAATTTTTCACCATCCGTTTTTTCTAATTGTTCAATGTCATAAGCAACAAGTGGACACCATTGACACCAAGCTCCTGTAAAATCTTCAACAAGTACACGGTGTTGGAATTTTGTAGCGTTATTTATTTCGTCATCATCTTTAAATACTGAAATAGTCACTGTATTACTCATCTCTCCAGTTGACTTTTTGGCCTGTACTTTAAAATCTCCAGTTTCAGTAAAAGTGAAATTATCAGCCTCTATTCCTGTTCCATTAACAAGGTATTGAATGTCTTTAATTACATTTCCTTCATACTTAGCTATAAAGCTAACTGTTTCATTTACTTTGATTGTCGTTTGACTTGGAGAAATAATAAATTCTTTTTGCCCTGGTGGTGGCGGATCATTATCATCATTTGAACTATTGTCACTTGATGAACATGAAGCACTAAATAAGCCTATCCCTAATGTAAGTATTAGAAATAGGAAATAATTTTTTGTTGTTTTCATAAAATAATTTGTTAAAGTTGTTTTCGTAAAAATATGTATAAATTTCGGTTAACAAAAAGTTAAATATACTTTTTTTTTTCTATTTTTGAGCTTTACAACTAAAACTGAATATTTATGAAAGTGTTTTATGCATTTATCCTGTTGTTTGTATTTTCTACAGTTACTGCACAACAAAAAGATTTACCCACAGTTACGCTTACTGATTTAGATGGCAAAAAAGTAGATTTTGCTTCTTTTGCAAATGAAGAAAAACCGATTATTGTTAGTTTTTGGGCAACGTGGTGTGGGCCTTGTTTGAAAGAATTAGCCGCGATTAATGATGTCTATGACGATTGGCAAAAGGAAACAGGCGTGAAATTAATTGCCGTTTCAATTGACGATGCCAAATCTGTAAAACGTGTTAAACCTTTGGTTAATGGGAAAGGATGGGATTATACGGTATTACTGGATACGAATCACGATTTAAAACGAGCAATGAATGTGGTGAATGTACCTTTTACTGCTGTTGTTTATAAAGGAAAGATTGTGTACAAACATACAAGTTACACGCCAGGAGCCGAAAAAGAACTCATTAAACAAGTAAAAGCGTTAATTAAGTAGGTCAATGAAGAAGATATTTTTTACAGTTTGTGGATTGCTTTTATTTGTAGGAGCAAAAGCTCAGATACGCGTTGGGTTCGAAAATAACTCACAATGGTATGTAGATGATAAGAAGATTAAGATTGATTCTAAAGAGGCAGATGATCGTTTTAGAACAAACTCGTATTTAAAAGTTGATTACGATTGGAAGAATTGGAGCTTTGGAGCTCAAGTGGAAGGATATGAACCGAAAGCTTTATTGAATTATTCTCCCGAATACAAGGGGTTTGATATAGGAACTCTTTATGCTCGATATAATAATAGAGAATTGGGATTAGATGTTACAGCTGGACATTTTTACGATCAATTTGGAAGTGGACTATTATTCCGTTCATGGGAAGACAGACAATTAGGAGTTAACAACGCTATTTTGGGTTTGAATGTTAAATATTCTTTGCTAGATCATATTGACTTTACTGTATTAGGAGGAAAGCAACGTATCGGAATGGGATTTGATTTAGCAAATTCTTTTATTGTTGGAGGAGATGTAAATGTAGATTTGTCTGGTTTGATGGAGAATGATGCATGGGATTGGTCTGCGGGCTTTAGCTATTTAGGTAGAATTGAAAACTCTCACGCATACAATAAAGACCTAGATAAGATGACAAATGGATATAGTGCAAGAATGAATTTTGGAAAAGGAGGCTTCTATATCGGAGCTGAATATGTTTTGAAAGATAAAGATGTACTATATGAATTGAAGCGATTTAATTATAAAGTCAATCAGGCTGGAAATGCATTGTTAATTAATACAGGATATTCTCAAAAAGGATTGGCATTGGATGTTAATCTACGCAGAATGGAGAATATGAGTTTTTATTCCGAAAGAACGTTTCAAGGAAATGAATATTTTAAAGGAACTCTAAATTATATTCCTGGATTAACCAAACAGTACGATTACTCGCTACAAAATATTTATGTATATCAGGCACAACCCAATTTTGATATGAATATGTTTGGTAAGTTGGGTGAAATCGGAGGACAATTTGACTTTTATTACGAATTTGAAAAAGGAAGTACCCTAGGAGGAGAGTATGGAACCAATGTTGTTGTGAATGGATCTTATTGGGCTGGTGTGAAAAACACAAAGAAAAAAGATGGATCAGGAACAAATGGAGAGTTCTTAGGATTTGCCGAAAAAGCATATTCTGATCTTGGATTGGAAGTTCGAAAAAAATGGACAAAAAATTGGTCGTCAATTTTTATGTACTTGAATCAATATTATAATCCACAATCGTTAGAAGATAAACGAGGGTTGGATAGTTATAAAATAAATATTGCTTCTTTTGAGACAACGTATCAGTTTTTAGAAAATAAGTCTGTTCGTTTGGAAGCACAACATTTATGGACGAAAGAAGATAAGAAGAACTGGGTAGGAGGTACATTGGAATTTGCTTATAATGCAAATTGGGCGCTTTTTGTAAGTGATATATATAATTATGGAAACGACGATAAAGATGCGCGTATTCATTATTATAACGCAGGAGCAAGCTATACAAAAGGCACAACCCGAATTTCAGCTAGTTATGGTAGACAACGAGGAGGATTATTATGTGTTGGTGGAGTTTGTCGTATTGTTTCTGAAGCAGCTGGATTAACATTTGGTATCACAACATCATTTTAAAATTTTAGGATTTTAGAATTATTATTTTGTTTTTGTATAAAAGAGGGAGGCGTTGCTTCCCTCTTTTTTTTTGTGTAGTTCGTTTGTTTCGATTTGTTTTTTGTTTTTTATCTCACCTAATTTATATTTTGTTTTGGTGTTCGATGAACCTTCACTGCGTTTCGGTTCGTTTTTTGTGCGGTTCGTTTTTTGTGCGGTTCGCGCGGTTTGTTTTGATGTATCTATAAGAAGTAGATTTC